>CABQMC010000005.1 GCA_902465115.1 uncultured Collinsella sp. | reverse complement strand
CATCATTCGCGATGTCGAGAACGTGGCGCGCGCCAATGGCGTGCGTCGCGTTTCGAGCGTGACGTTGCTGCTGGGCGAGGTCTCGGGCGTCGTTCCCGACTTGCTGCTCGACGCTTGGCGCTGGGCGGTAGATAAAAAGCCCATCGCGCAGGGCGCGGAGCTTGTTGTGGAGCCCGTCGAGGCTGTGACGCATTGCGAGGCATGTGGCCGCGACTACGCGACGGTCGAGCACGGCAAGACCTGTCCCCATTGCGGTAGCGGCGAGACATACCTGCTGCAGGGCCAGGAGGTCATGATCAAGCAGATCGAGACCCCCGACGAGGACCCGGCAGACGCTGTCCCCGACGGCCCTTCCGACGTCCCCGACGCCGTCGACGCCGCCAACCCCCTCCACATCGCCTAGGATTCCCTATAAGTTGCGGTGAAATAGTTCCTAAATTCAGCCTTCTGGCTCTTAAACAAGAACTATTCCACCGCAACTATTTTGAGTGGTTTCATAGACCATAAGTCACGAAAATAGTCAAGCCATGTCTGTTTAAACAAAATAGCGGCAGTACAAGCGCATTCGCGCTTGCCTAAAATCGATATTAATGAACAGCCTGCTTGTATCTGTAAAATGCATGGCTTGATGAGCGACGCCTTGTCGTGTAATGAGTCAAAAAGCAGTAACGTAATCAACTTGTAACAAACCTAGACGTTTAAACAAATAATCCAACCTTTTGCGGATTTAGCTATAATTCCACAAACCAAACAGCTATACTCCTTTCATGTCGTGTAGGAAATACGTAGACAAAAAGGAGGTTATGTGATGGTAAGTATTGTTCTTGCTAGCCACGGGGACTTGGCAGCTGGAATCAAGCAGACGGGCTCGATGGTCTTTGGCGATCAGCCGTCTGTTGCCGTGGTCTCGCTCGAGCCGAGCATGGGCCCCGACGATTTCCGTGCCAAGGTCGAGGAAGCAGTCGCTTCCTTCGAGGACCAGGAGCAGGTGCTCTTCCTCGTTGATCTGTGGGGCGGCACGCCGTTCAACCAGATCAGCGGGCTCATCGAGGGCCACGATTCCTGGGCTATCGTCACCGGTGTCAACCTGCCTATGCTCATCGAGGCATATTCGCAGCGCTTTGACGCAAAGAACACTGCACATGCGATCGCAAAACATCTCGTGACTGAGGCTAAGGCTGGCGTGCGCGTCAAGCCCGAGTCTCTGGAGCCCGAGGAGAAGAAGCCGGCTGCGGCCGCCGCTGCTCCTGCAGGCGCCATCCCTCCGGGAACGGTCATCGGCGATGGGCACATCAAGATCGCCCACGTCCGTATCGACACCCGTCTGCTTCATGGCCAGGTGGCCACCACGTGGACCAAGCAGATCAACCCCAACCGCATCATCGTGGTTTCCGACGGCGTTGCTCACGACGAGCTCCGCAAGACCATGATCGAGCAGGCTGCCCCTCCGGGAGTCCATGCCAACGTCGTTCCCATCAAGAAGATGGCCGAGGTCGTCAAGGACACGCGTTTTGGTGACACCAAGGCCATGCTGCTCTTCGAGAACCCGCAGGATCTGCTCAAGGCCATCGAGGCCGGCGTCGACATCAAGGAAGTCAACATCGGTTCCATGGCTCACTCCAAGGGCAAGGTCGTCGTCACCAACGCCGTCGCTATGGGCGATGACGACGTTAAGACCCTCGAGGCCCTCAAGGCCAAGGGCGTCAAGTTCGAGGTCCGCAAGGTTCCTTCGGATGCCTCCGAGGATCTCGACGCCATGTTGAAGAAAGCTAAGGCCGAACTGGCCGCTCAAGCATAGTAAAGGAGGGTCCGATACATGTCTGCAATCACTATTCTGCTTGTTGCGATTGTCGCGTTGCTTGCCGGTATGGAAGGCATTCTGGATGAGTTCCAGTTCCATCAGCCGCTCGTGGCATGCACGCTTATCGGTCTCGTAACCGGTCACCTTCAGGAGGGCATCCTCCTGGGCGGTTCGCTCCAGATGATGGCCCTTGGCTGGGCTAACGTCGGCGCCGCCGTCGCGCCTGACGCCGCTCTGGCCTCGGTCGCTTCTTCGATCATCATGGTGCTCGCCCTCAACGGCGGCGCCACTGATTCGGCCAAGGCCGTTACCGCGGCCATCGCCGTCGCCGTCCCGCTGTCGGTCGCTGGTCTGTTCCTGACCATGATCTGCCGTACCATTGCTACCGCTATCGCTCACGCCATGGACGGTTGCGCCGAGAAGGGCGACTTCTCCGGCATCGAGCGCTGGCAGTACGCTGCCATCCTCATGCAGGGCCTTCGTATCGCCATCCCGGCAGTACTTCTGTGCGTTATCCCGGCCGAGGCCGTTACCAACGCGCTTAACGCTATGCCCGACTGGCTGTCCGGCGGCATGGCCGTCGGCGGCGGCATGGTCGCTTCCGTCGGTTACGCCATGGTCATCAACATGATGGCCACCAAGGAGACCTGGCCGTTCTTCGTCCTCGGCTTTGTCCTTGCTGCCATCCCTCAGCTCACGCTGATCGCCCTTGGCCTCATCGGCATCTCCCTTGCCCTCATCTACCTTGGTCTTAAGGATCTGGCCAAGCAGGGTGGCGGCACGGGCGGTGGCTCCGGCGACCCGCTCGGCGACATTCTGAACGATTACGAGTAGGAGGGGAGTGATACATATGGCAGAGAACAAGATTCAGCTCACCAAGGCTGACCGTAAGAAGGTTTGCTTCCGTCATCAGTTCCTTCAGGGCTCGTGGAACTACGAGCGTATGCAGAACGGCGGCTGGTGCTTCGCAATGATCCCTGCGATCAAGAAGCTCTACACCAGCAAGGATGACCAGATTGCCGCTCTTAAGCGCCACCTGGAGTTCTATAACACCCACCCCTATGTTTCCGCCCCCGTCATTGGCGTTACCCTCGCCCTCGAGGAGGAGCGCGCCAACGGTGCTCCGATCGATGACGTCGCCATCCAGGGCGTCAAGGTCGGTATGATGGGCCCGCTCGCCGGCGTCGGTGACCCCGTCTTCTGGTTCACCCTTCGCCCGATTCTGGGCGCTCTGGGCGCTTCCCTGGCCATGTCCGGCAGCATCGTCGGTCCGCTGCTGTTCTTCTTCGCGTGGAACATCATCCGTTACGCTTTCCTGTGGTACACGCAGGAGTTTGGCTACAAGGTCGGCTCCTCCATCGCCAAGGACCTCTCCGGTGGTCTGATGGGCAAGGTCACCGAGGGCGCTTCCATCCTGGGTATGTTCATCATCGGTGCCCTGGTCGAGCGCTGGGTGTCCATTTCCTTCACCCCGATCGTCTCCACGGTCAAGCAGTCTGCTGGCGCCTTTATCGACTGGGCTAGCCTGCCCTCCGGTTCCGAGGGTATCAAGGAAGCGCTGACGATGTACAACTCCGTCGGTGCTACCGCCCTTGATCAGATGAAGGTCACCACGCTCCAGGGTAACCTCGATCAGCTCATCCCCGGCCTTGCCGCCGTGTGCCTGACCCTGCTGGTCTGCAAGCTCCTCAAGAAGAAGGTTAGCCCGATCGTCATCATCCTGGCTCTCTTCGCCGTCGGCATCATCGGTCGCTTCTGCGGCTTCATGTAAGCACGCTTCGGCTTAAGACCGAGAGTTGCTAGGTAAGGGCTTTTGAGCCATTGAAACGGACCGCACCCGGTGGGTACACTGGATGCGGTCCGATTGTTTTAATTGGAGGGCGAGGCGCGTATGGCGCAATCTCAGAACAGCACGGTCGATCTGGCAACGCCGGCAACCTGCCTGATGGGGCTTACCAGCCACGGTAACGTGATGGTGGGCAATAAGGCGTTCGAGTACTATAACGAGCGCAATCCCGAGGATTATATTCAAATCCCGTGGAACGAGGTCGACTATATTGCCGCCGAGGTTTTGCGCGGCACCAAGAAGATTACGCGTTTTGCCATCTTCACCAAGGACAACGGTCACTTTACGTTTTCGACGCGCGACGACAAAGAGACGCTTCGCGCGGTCCGCAAGTACGTCGACGAGGATAAGCTCGTGCGTTCGCCCGACTTTATCGATGTAACGGCCAAGGGTGCCAAGAGCATCCCCTCCGTTATCAAAAACCTCTTCCACAAAGGTAACTAGTCATTAAAGAGCGCCCCCCAAAGTGGGACGCAGTTTCCCATGGGGCTCGATTGGGAAAGTGCATCCCAGTTCGAGCGCCGATTCCGGGATGTAGTTTCCAGAACGGGGTCGTTTGGGAAACCGTGTCCCGTTTCGAGCCGAAATTCTGGGACACAGTTTCCAGCGAGGTCCCATTGGGAAAGTTTGACCCAGAATTTGCCTGGATAGTGGGACACACTTTCCGGAGGGCTGTTCCACCGCAACTTCGAAGAGTGGCTATACGCTGTATTACAACGGCGTAAATCTGCTACACTAGTACAACATGCCTCCGTAGCTCAGGGGATAGAGCACCGCTCTCCTAAAGCGGGTGTCGACGGTTCGAATCCGCCCGGGGGCACCAGGAAAATCGCAGGTCAGGAGTTATTTTTGCTTCTGACCTGTTCTGGTTTTTGGGCTAAGAACTGCTTTTGTTTGTAAATCTGGTAAGTAAATTATTTAACTTACCGAGTTTTCCACTGAAAACAGGAAATCACCATTTTGGGGATAAAAAGTTTTCAACAGCCGTTAGTCGGTTCCATTTTGGTGAAGCGCTTCCTCATTTTGGGTAAAAAATATCACCATTTTGATGATTCGACTGCTTTGAGTTTTTGATAAAAACGCCTGTTCAGAAGCTTGTGTTATACCCATTTTGGTGAGACCAATTAATAGAGAAATATACTATAAAGAAATAGGGACGGCGATGCCGTCCCCTTCGCTCGCGGAGCTCGCTGCGCGGCCACGTACCGTGTCCTTGCCGCCGGCTACGCCGCCGATTTATTCGCTCACTTCGTTCGCTGATTGATGGACTAATCAGATTTATCAGTGACCCCAGTCATAAGTGCAGCAATTGATATGTTGAATCCATTGGCAATTTTAGAGAGGTTAGAAAGACTGACATTTCTTCGCCCGACCTCTATCGAGGCGTAGTAAGACCTGTCCATGTCAATGCGGTTCGCAAATTGCTCTTGTGAGTAACCAGACTTTGATCTGAGTTCTTTGCAGCGTAGACCAAAGGATTGTTGTAGCGGCGAGATATCCATGACAAAAAGAGTCATGGATTGTTGTATTTATGCCAACGGACTATATACAACAATCCCAGTTAAGGCGCATAATTATCTCTATTGGAAAGCACTCTGATGCCCAGTCGGATAGGCACGGAAAAGGAATGGAACAGCACAATGACTCAGGGAAAGCATTTCGCTGCCGGTGGCGATCACTTCGCCGCACTGCCAAGCAAAAAGATTCACGCCTCGAAGGGGATCGCGCGTCTGACCGTCACCGCGGCGACCATGGCCGCCATGACCGGATCGAGCCTCATCTCACCGCTCACGGCATTCGCCCAGACCGGTGACGGGACCACGCAGCACCCCGCCGTGATGTCGCCGATCGCCGCCCACGCCGGCGCGGCATCCGGTACCGGCGCGAAATCTGCCGCACAGACCATCGCGGACCTGCAGAAGGCGGTCGACGAGGCGAAGGCGAAGGAGGACGCCGCCAAGGCATCCTACGATGAGGCCGCCGGTCCCTACAACGAGGCGGCTTCCGCCCGCGACCAGGCCAAGGCATCCTACGATTCGGCAGTCAGCGCCGGCACGGCAGCCGACCGAGCGGCAATGGACGAGTACGCCCGTCAGGTCGCGGAGGGCAAGGACGCCGCCGATGCCGCCGGCAAGGACCTCGAGCAGGCGAAGGCGGGTCTCGCAGACGCCAAGGCAGATGCATCCGAGAAGGACGAAGCGTACCAGTCCGCCCTCAAGGCGGCCCAGGATGCCAAGGATGCCCTCGATAAAGCCAAGGCAGATGCCGTAAGCGCCACCCCGGAGGCAATCAGTGCCGCCGAGCAGGCCGTGCGCGACGCCCAGGCTGCCGTGGACAGGGCACAGGCCAATCTCGCCAACGCCAACGCGACGCTTGCCGATGTCCAGTCCAAGCTGGTTGCGGCCCAGTCTGCAAAGGATTCCGCCGATGCCGTCCTCGCCGCAGCCCAGCAGAACAAGGACGCGGCGGATGCGAAGGCCGCAGCCGCCAGCGCCGCCTACGAGAAGGCGAAAGCAGACCTCGCCGCAGCGGAGGCAGGCGCGAGCGGTCCGGAGTACGATGCGGCAAAACAGAAGGTCGCGGACGCGGAGGCAGCCCTCGCTGCCGCACAAGCGACACAGTCCCAGTGCGAGTCCGAGCTCGAGCAGGTACAGTCCGCTGCGGCAACGGCACAGGCCGACCTGAATGATGCCCAGGCGTCCCTCTCCGCGAAGCAGCAGGCTGCGGCCGATGCCAAATCCGGCGTGAACGCCGCCCAATCCGCCCTCGATGCCGCGAACGCCGACCTCGATGCGGCCAAGCAGGCGAATGCCGACGCCGTCGCCAAGCTGGACGCCGCGAAGCAGGCTGTCAAGGACGCAGAGTCCGCCAAGGCAACCGCAGACGTAGAGCTCGCGAACGCCAAGACCGCAAAGGATGCTGCAGACGCCTCCGTGACCGCCGCGCAGCAGAAGGTCGACGAGGCACAGGCGAAACTCGATTCCGCCGACGCGCAGCTCAAGCAGGGAGCCATCGGCTTCTTCCGTGCCATGGGCGCTGACGATGCGGCGGACATCATCCTGAATGCGAAGTACGCCGGCTATACCGAGGTGGGCAACGAGAAGGACGCCACCTCCCTCACCAACATGATCGACGCGATCAAGTGGATGAGGTCCGTCAACGACTACCGCAAGAGCGTCGGCCTCCCCGAGCTACAGGTCACCTACAAGCTGATCGCGGCTGCCATCGCGGATGCCAACTATAGCGACACCATCTTCGATCATGCCCGCCAGTACAGCCTCACCGAGAACGTGGCATGGAACTACGGGATCGACCCGAAAGGGCAATGGGTCGACCAGGAGAAGGGTTTCTTCGATCAGGCGGTGGAAGCGCTTTACGGCATCACCGGACTTACCGGTAAGGACGCCTACGACTTCTACGCCAAGCACGGCTCCGCGATCAGGAAATGGGTTGCGAACAACTGCCATTGGGAAGACGGCAGCAGCGGCACCATCGGCCATTACCTGAACATCATCA
This sequence comes from uncultured Collinsella sp., assembly GCA_902465115.1. Lineage (GTDB taxonomy): Bacteria > Actinomycetota > Coriobacteriia > Coriobacteriales > Coriobacteriaceae > Collinsella. Next base: position 19,011 of record CABQMC010000005.1, on the reverse strand, counting down.
ATCCTGACCTTGTGACCATGGGAACTGCAATCTGCACCAAGGGCACCATGCGTGGATACCAAACACACTGCTACACCGCGGGCGAATCACCCGATTCCGCCTGGAAACAGAACCCCATCTCCGTCGACGAGTACGAGCAAAAGCTGACCTCCTATATCAACGGCCTCAAGAACGCCAAGAGCGCACTCGACGCGGTCAAGGCCGATCTTGCATCCAAGCAGCAGGCAGCCGCCGGCGCCGCCACAACCGTCCAGCAGAAGCAGGTCGCGGTGGATTCCGCACAGGCAGGTGTCGATGCCGCAAAGCAGGGTGCTGCTGATGCCCAGCGTGCCGTCGATGCCACCAAGGCTGATGTCGCCGCCAAGCAGCAGGGCGTCACGGTTGCCCAGACCGAGCTTGATGCGGCGAAATCGGACCTCGATGCCGCCAACGCGGCAGTCGATACGGCAAAGTCGACCGTCCAGCAGAAGCAGGTCGCCTTTGATGCCGCCAATGCGGTCGTAACGGCCGCACAGACTAAGCTGAATTCCGCCAAGGCGGACACCGAGGCCAAGCAGCAGGACGACATGGATGCGAACGCCGATCTCGCGAAGTTCTTCCAGGACGTCGCCGACGCCAAGAAGGCGCTCGATACCGCAAAGAGCGTCCACGACGCGGCGGCAGCCGAGCAGACCGAGAAGGCGACCGTCCTCGCCGCCGCCGAGCAAAAGGCGGACGCCACCGCACGCACCCTCGCGGATGCCCAGCGTGCCGTCGATGCCGCAAAGGCCGACACCGGCGTTGCCGCCGACAGGCTTACCGGCTCCCAGACCGATCTCGATGACGCACAGTCGAACCTCGACATCCTCACCGATCTTGCCGCGAAGCTCGCAGAGGCACAGCAGCGCGAGCAGGATGCAGTAAAGGCCGTCAATGACACCAAGGCCGCCCTCGATGCCGCGAAGGCGGATACCATCGCCGCCGAGTCCCTGGTCTCCGCCGCCGAACAGGCGAAGGCGCAGGCAGACGCCAAGCTGTCGAAGCTGAACTCCATCGATGCCGGCGCGGCGATCGCTTCCGGCCATGATGTGAACGCGGATGACGCCCTCAACGCGCTTTTCGCCGCAGCAGTCGAGGCACGTGCCAAGGTCGCGCCCGCCAAGGCCATCCTGGACGAGAAGCAGGCCGCGGTGGACGGGCTCCAGGCCGGCTACGATGCGGCACTCGCCGCCTACGAGTTGGCGAAGTCCGACCGCATCGCGGCGGAGCAGAAGCTTTCCGATGAGATCGCACGACAGGAGGCAGAGGAGGTCGCAAAGCAGCAGGCGGCATACGCCCCGAAGCACCTCGCCGGCACGGATACCGCCCAGCCCGGCAGCCTCGCCCAGACCGGTGACCGCGCGGGACTCATCGGCGAGACGTTCGTCATCGGCGGTACCGTCCTCGTGGCAGCCGGCGTCTTCCTCGACCGGAAGAAGCGCCGCGGGCAGATGTAAAAGCGAGTCGGGTGTTGGATATCGGCTGGTGTCCAACGCCCGGTTTCATGGACAGGGAGATCGGTGTGAGAACAAAGGCTATTATCGTTGCGCTTCTAGTGTGCCTTTCGGCACCTCAACTTGGATGTGCCAGCGTTGCAAAGCAAGGAAGCGGCTCTACGGAAAGGGCCGCTACGGCGGTTAAGAATAAAGACAAAAAGAAGCCGAGCGAAGAAAAGGCGGCGCAAGCCTCTGGAACCAAGACCGAGGAGAAGAAAGAATCCGACGACAAGGACCAGAAGTCCGATGACTCCAAGAAGGAGGATAACAAGTCTTCCGATTCCTCGAAGTCGGACAACAAGGGCGATTCCTCCCAGTCCAAGCAGAATTCCGGCAATTCGCAGAGTTCCGGCAGCAACAATTCCTCTTCCAACGGCGGCAGCCAGAAGAAGTGGGTTGCCGAGCAGGGTCACTGGGAAACCGACTACAGCCAGGTCTGGGTACCGAACGTGGTATACACGCGTCATCCTCGTTTCTGGGTCAATCATGGTGGTGCTATGGTAGGGCCCTTCGATTCATCCGATGCCGCCTACGCTTGGATTATTAACGATGGCGAAAACGGCGGTATCGGTGGATCCGTTGTAGATGATTCGTATACCACCTCTGAAGACCAGGGACATTATGAACAGCAGGCTACGGGGCAGCATTGGGTTGTCGACGTCGCCGGCCACTGGGAGTAATGTGCATCGTTCCTCTCCTCTTACATTCGGTAAATAAATATTTATTTGCGGGCGGCCGGTTTCGGCCGCCTTTTTTAGACGCCCAGTCTGGGAGCAAACGATAGGAAAGCAATCAAACGAGAGGCTGTTCCAAAAGAATCCGGCGGTGCCAGATGCTTCGAGCAAAACCTTCCGCAAATCGGTAAGGTCTTCCATCAACTTGCTCCAGCCCTCGCCCGGAGTCCGCTGCGCGGTAATGCAAAAACTCGGCATCCCTCGCATTCGCAGTACCGCTTCGCTCTCGCTACAGCGAATTTCTAACACTCAGCATCCTTCGCGTTAAAAATTCGCTTCCGCTCACTGTCTCCGCTGACACTACGACACCGCGAAGCCTTTCGCTCGAAACGAGGCCTCTCGTTTCGTGTCTACGCTACGCTCCGCCCAATCACCGTTCCGGAGATTGCAAGATGTACGTAAATGGCCATAATTACATGTAAACATGAACTATGGCCATTTACGATCTTGCTTTTCCCTCCTACGGGAAAAGAAAACAGGCAAAGCCGAGTTCCGTTTCGCGCGAAACGGTTTTGCATCCGAGAAAAACTCGGCGCACCTTTCCAAATCTTGTTTCGGAGGCCACTCCGAAACTGAAGGGATGAAAATGAGACGAGGCGAGAAAGTCGAAGCGACGTTGACCCCTGGAGAAAAAGAAACCCTTCAACAACTTTGTGACGAAGCCGGTTGCACAGAAGCTGAACTAATCCGCTCCGTTTTGATTAACCGTTCGATTTCTCTCGACGATCTTGAGACTGGCAAGAAAACTGAACGCGTAAAAAATAAAACGCTGCAGAAACAGGGGCGCAAACACGCGTCGGAAAAAACTGACGAGCGCGGTGAAGCCATCGCCGAGAAACACGACGTTTCGTTTCATGTGATGCTGACCGCTCCAGAAAAAAAGGCGATCGAACAGCGGGCGGCAGTGCTTGGCGTCTCTGTAAGCGAGTTAGTTCGCCGCAGCGCGATCTACGGAAAGATTGAATCATTCAATTTCGATATTGCTGAAGTTGAAAAACTCCATCATGAGTTATTGAAGGAAGGAACGAACCTCAATCAGCTGATGTATTTTGTGAACGCCCAGGGGCTTCCCGCGTACAACGAGAAAGCTGTTTTCCGCACACTCGAAAAGGTTTACCAAAATGCTCGAAAGGTCGACCGGTTCATCGAGGAACTTGAAAAGCGTTATCACGTTGACTATGTTCCCCACGACTATCTGGCAGATGAACCAGACAACAGAAATCTTTAAGTCGGAACACAGCTGGATCAGTTTTGCAATTGAGTGCAATTACTCGTTTAGTTAATTCCAATATTTCAAAAAACGTCTTTCGGAAAAGGAAGGGAATGATTTTATATATCTGAGGACGTTCAGCTATAACTACTCCGCAAAATCGAAAAGGGTCGAACCGGAGTGGAATGTAGTCGCGCAAGGAGATGCGGAATCGATGAGAGCCTCAAAAAAAATTACTGCAGTGTTATCATCTTTCATCCTCTCTATTCTTCCATTTCTGATTCTATGGGCGGCTTGGTCAGTCCTCCCTGATACAATTCCCGCTCATTGGAGTGGGGGTGTGGTTGATCGATGGGGTAATAAGCTTGAATTGCTGGTTGTTCCGCTGTTTTCTCTGATTGGTTCTATTGCAATTTCTGTGTACCTTATTGTTTCCACGCGGCGAAGAGAGTTCGCGGATTTCTCTGTTCGAATGCGACGGGACTTTGTTGCGTGCTATATTTCTAGCCTTCTTTTATCGACAACCTGCTCAGTGATAATTGCCGTTTGGGTTCAGTTGATTCTTACGCAAAACACTGCGGTTGATGGGGGGCTTGGACTATCGATCCTGTATTCCCTTCCCGGGCTATATGTGATCTTGTGCGCTTTGCCGCCTTTTTATGCGAGCGGCGAGAGCAAAAAGGCAGAGCGCCTGATAACAGTTCTTATTGGCGGCGCGGAGATTGTTCTTTGTGGAATAGTGCTTGAAGGTTCGGCTGCCTCTTATGCGATGATTGGACTGATGATTCTGTTCTGTGCGTTTGAGATTGTGTCACAGGTAAGGGATAGCCGGTCCTTATGAGTTGAATTACGCGCGTGCGGATATAAAGGGTGGCATGTTAAGCTGGTCGTTTTCTCGTTCTGGGACATTTGCAGTAGGATGAGTGGGACTAGGCGCGCTGCGGTGCGATGGTGACGGTTGAGACTTGTATCGCTGCAAATCCGCTGATGCACATTTTGCTATTGGGCTTGAAGGTGGGACCGACAGGCCTTTGTTTGGGATGTTCTGGTCGTCCAACGCGTGTTGCACGGCTTTATATTGTTACGCTCGTTCGGCGCTCCGTTGGAGCATTTCCGGGTTTGTCGGCATCATAACTTGGACAAGTGACACGCTTGCCGGGACGGTTGTAACGCCGCGCCGGTTCCGTGTGCTCCTTCGTTGTTGGCCTGTCCAGCCGGGGGCGGATTCGGCCTCATGTTGTGGCGCACGGCCTTCAGGGGCTTCCCCTGGCGAGTTATGTTCGTCCGTATGGTAAGGGTCGGGTTGAGCTGACAATCCCGTGTTGGAAGGGGCTTACACCACGCGCGCGATGACAGAGATTGAGTGGCTGGGCGGCCGTGTGACGAAGGTGCCGGAGTTCGCCCTGGGCGATGCGTTCGGCGAGAGCGTCCAGGCGGAGCTCGATTTCGGGTTCGACGATGTGTTGGAGGGCCTTTGGGTCGAGGTGCGCCATCATGAGCCGGATGAGGACTCGGACGGCTCATGATGGCGCACCTCGACCGCGTCTTCTGCATCCTTTACGAGGCGCAGCCGAGGGTCTGCCGCGTCGCGGGGGAGCTCGTGAACCTTTCGCGGGCCTGCGCGTTGTCCTGTCTCATGCTCGGATCTCCCTACCCGCCAGGCGCCCTCGAGGCCCTGGCCGCGTGCGCTCGATACCTCTGCGGTCCGGCTTTCACGTCCGACCTCGCCGCCCGCGCCCGCGCGCGGATCCCATCCGGCCTCACGCGCTTGAATATCGAGCTGAGCCCAAACGATGACCCACACCCCATCGGTCTTCATGATGATGCCTCGATGAGCCAGCTCGCCCAGAGCTTTCAATACAGTCGGTTGAGTCGAACAGACTTTTTTTCGAGCTTGTCCTGACGCATGAAAAGACCTTTTGTAAGTTCTTTTCCGTTGGCATCCTTCCTATTAGGCCCCAAGGATGACGATTCCAATACGGACGACACCAAAACCGGCATCGACGGCTCCATGGACGATTCGGATTCCAAATAGGCCCTGTTAGTTGAGCTGCTTCTTTGCCGGTGTCGTATACGAAACCGCTATACCCGCGGCAATTGCCATGAGGCAGCTCGCGATGAATCCGAACTCATACTTCAAAACGTTTGTTGCGGTCAGGGCGATAATCAACACAGTCGCAATTTGCAGAATTATCATTATTACGAAGAGATTGATTCCTTGTTTGGCCGAAGTCGCTGAGTGAGTTTGGCTTTGTTGATTCAGGTTGTAGCTGACAACAAAAGCGATCAGCTCGCTTGATACGGGGCCAACTACATAGAAAAAGAGTGCGTCAATGAAGCCTATAGTGTTGTAAGTGTTGTAAGTTGTTTCGCCGGAAAAAACAGCGTATAAAGCATATCCAAATCTTGGCTGATTCATGTATGAGTAGGAGAAGACCAAGAGCGTCAATATTGCTACTAGCAGAAGTGCATTCAGGATAAATCGTTTGCTTTTCATCGATCGCTCCTTCCGGGTGACTCTTATATGTAATTCTACAATAGCCATTATTTTCAAAGAATATGACTGTCCTAAATAACGTGCACTTTCGCTGGAGGGTCGCTGTTTGGCGGCCCTCTTTTTTGCACAGGCGCGGTGGGATGGTAATATCGGGCGGGAGTCAGCCGCTCTGATAGAATCGTCCTTGCTGTCGGCAGCCCTCGTGCCGGGCAGAGCCCTCCATTTGATGGGAGGTGATGCCCATGACCGATTTCACCGAGCTCGTGAAGCTCCTGACCGCTACGGTCTCGCTCCTCACGGCCCTTGTCGGCCTTTCCAAGGCACTCAAGCAGGGCTCGAAGCCCAAAAAGAAAGGCCACCGTCGCTAAGATGATGACCCAACTTCATTAAGCAACGGCTCTGCCCAGCTCTCTACAACTTGGGCTGCCGTCGGTACCATTTTACCCTCCTGACGAGGAATTCGTCCATATTTCAAAAATCAAATCCTGTTCGCGCGTGGGCGTAAACTTTTAGTTGGGCAAATCCGGCAGATTGGAGCTTGAAACATGAGGGATATGCACCTCATGTCGCTCATAAAACGTCTCCTGACCTCGAAGGAGAACGTTTTTTAGCGACAGAAGGAGACATAAATATGATCTGGTTTACCAGCGACACCCACTTCGGGCATGAGAACGTGCTGAAGTTCACCGACCGCCCGTGGGAGACGATTTGGCAGATGAACGACGCCATCGTCGACAGCATCAACGACAGGGTTGCCGCGGACGACGAACTCTACATCCTGGGTGATTTCTCATTCAAGATGACCGCCCAGGACGCCTATGCCCTGCGCAAGCGGATCGCGTGCAGACGCATCCACCTCGTCCCGGGAAACCACGACAAGGACTGGACCCAGCCGGCGGTCGCTGGCGCCTTCACTGTGGAGCCGCCGATCTGCGTGCTCAAGATCGACGGGCAGAAGATCGTCCTGTGCCATTACCCCATGGCCGACTGGCAGGGCATGAGCCATGGATCGTGGCACCTTCACGGACACATCCACAGCAGCGGCGGCGCGTACAACGAGTTCAACCGCAAGCAGGGCCTTCTGCGCTACGACGTCGGTTGCGATGCCAACGGGCACTCCCCGGTGAGCCTCGACGAGCTGAGGGAATGGTTCGCCGGAGTCGACGAGCCGTGCGGCCGGGTGAAATGGCCCTGGTGGGTCAACGAGACCGGCGACAGGCAGGTCGAGCGCGAGCTGGCGGCGTACAAGAGGGAAGAGGTGATTCGATGACGGTCTATGTGACGGGCGACATCCACAGTGGGCTCGACATGCAAAAGCTCCGCGACTGGGAGCTTGGCGACAGTCTTACCAGCGACGACTATCTCATCGTCGCCGGCGACTTTGGCTTTCCGTGGGATTTCTCTGCCGAGGAATGCGCCGACATCGCCTGGCTGGAGTCGCGCCCCTACACGGTGCTGTTCGTCGACGGCAACCACGAGCGCTTCGATCACTGGGAGGAGCGCCCCATGGAGCCGTGGCATGGCGGGCTGACGCAGCGCCTGTCGGACACCTCGCCCATTCGGCGCCTGACGCGCGGCGAGGTCTTTGAGCTCGACGGCTCGACGGTCTTCACCATGGGCGGTGCCACGAGCGTGGACAGGGAATACCGCGTGCCGTATTCCAGCTGGTGGCCTCAGGAGCTCCCGGACAAGCGCGATTTCGATACCGCGCTGGCAAGGCTCGACGAGGTCGGCTGGAAGGTCGACTGCGTCATCACCCATACCTGCGCCACGCGCATGCTCTCGCCGACGCTCTACCCGGACCCAGGCTGGGAACGCCCTGATGTGGACCGGCTGACCGGATTCCTCGACGAGCTCGAGGACCGCCTGGACTACAAGCGCTGGTATTACGGACATTTTCACCGAGACGGCAATCCGGACGAATGGCACACGGTGCTGTATGACCGGATCGTGAGGCTCGGGGACAAACTCCTGCCGTGGGGCGCGTACTGATGACGGTCTATGTGACAGGCGATGTCCACGGCAGGGCCGAGTATGGGGCCAGCAGATTCGCCTTCAAATCTTGGCCGCTGGGGCGCACGCTGACGCGCGATGACGTGGTGATCGTGGCCGGCGACTTCGGCTTTGTCTGGGACGGCTCGAATGCTGAGAGGTATTGGCTCGACTGGTTCGAGTCGAAGCCCTGGACCACGTGTTTCGTAGACGGCAACCATGAGAACCACCACGCCCTGGCAGAACTGCCGGTGCGGGAGTGGAACGATGGGCTCGTTCATGAGGTGCGACCGCGCGTGCTGCACCTGATGCGCGGAGAGGTGTTCGATATCGACGGGCTCACAGTCCTTGCCATGGGCGGCGCCGCGAGCAACGACAGGCAGTATCGCAAGGAGGGGAGGAGCTGGTGGCCCGAGGAGATGCCGAGCGAGGAAGAGACGGAGCACTGCCGCTCCTCGCTCGACCGCGTGGGCTGGAAGGTCGACTACGTTGTGACTCACGAGGCCCCTGCCGCCCTGGCGGAGAAGCTGTGTCGCGAGCGCGGGCGCGAGTATCGGGGCGACCGACTTCAGCGATTCCTTGCCGAGCTCGACGGTCAGCTCGGCTACCGCGCCTGGTTCTTCGGCCACTACCACGACGACAAATGGTGTGACGCCAAGCACCGCCTGATCTACCAAGACATCGTGTCGATCGAAGATGCCGCGCTCGGTTCTAGAAACCTCCTAGAAATGCTCTAGAAGGTTTCTAGAAATCAGCCGCCTGACAGGAGAGGTGCGGGGCTACTCACCTTTCATCTGGGTCATGACCTCGATCTTGGCCTCGGCCACGGCCGCACGCTGCTCGGAGGCGGCAAGGCAGTCCTTGAGGGCGGCGACCTCGGCCATCAGGTCGCGCTGGGCCAGGAGTGCGTCGTTCAACTCGGCTTGGGCTTTCAGCGCGGCGTCACGCTCGCCGCGCAGGCGCTCGATCTCATCGACCATGGCCACGGCCTCGGCATGGAGCTGGACGACCTGCCTGTCGAGCTCCCTGGCATCGGCGAGGTATCTGACGCTCGCGGCGTGGAGCTCGTTGTTCTCGAGCTCGAGGCTCGCGGTATCGAGCTCGAACTTCTCCTCGATAAAGGCGACCCGCTCATTGCAGTCGGCCTCAAGTCTTTCGTTCCGGTCTCTCGCCTCGACGAGCTTGCGGTTGAATTCGTCGAGCTGGGCCCTGAGCAACGCGTTCTCGGTCCTGAGGTCGCCCGTCTCGTGCAGCAGCTTCTCCCGCCACGTCGCCTCGATCCGCTCGGCGGCCTCATCGAGGACGGACTTCACGCCGTAGATCTCCCTGATTTTCTTCTCGTTTGCCATGGTGCGGCACTCCAATCAACAACGGGCATGGCTCCGCCATGCCATATGGCTGGGAACAATGCACGGCCGCTGTTGATTTGTGTTCGCCCTGCGATCGGTGAGTTCTAAAAGGCGTCTCAAGTCATGCGTTCACGCAGGTTTTCGGTTGGAGAAATACCGCACGTTTTCATGGTAACACGTGCCTTAAAGAACGGGCGGCCATATCGATTCGTTGTAAATAGCGTCTACGACGTGTTGGTGGCAGGAGGTGAGGGCGTTAAAGATGTCGAGAATGATTGTGGGAGTATTTTAGATACAGGCATGAGAAAGGGTCGAATCGAAGTGTCTGGCCGGACGCCAATTGTCCGGGAACTGTTTCGGTTCGACCCTGCTTCATTCTACATCCGCGGCATGTTCTTGTGGGCATCCTGACGGTGACCGACTCTCACGACCTCGATAGTCGGTTTGTGGGCTTAAAGTTTCGGAGGCTCCCAAGCGTTTTCAATCGCGGCGCGGTAGATTGCGGCGTAATTAAGCATCCAGCTGCCATCACCAACTTTTTGAATATACCCCTTATCCTTCAGAGAGGTATAGGCCCGGGATATCGTGTTCTTACTCAGGCGGTAGTGATCCTCAATCCATTTGCTTTTAGCGCAGAAGCCCATGGGCCGTTTGTTTTTGGAAGGTTTTCCAAACTTCCATACAAGGCCGAGGATGAGACGCTCGGCGGCAACGGTGGTGACGCAGCACGCCCACTCGGGCACTGAAATAAAAATAGCCTTATCCATTTTTCCCGTAATCTCTCGTTGCTCAGTAGCATCATCGCTAAATATGTCGGAAATCGACGGAAGCTCGCTCATGTTTACCACCTAATCAAGGTGGGCGGTACGACCTTCAAGCTGCTTGAAAAGCTCGTAGAACGTGCTTTCAAACATGTAATTAGAGCGATGGATCTGGATGAGCTTGCCGGACTCTCGCATAAACTTGCGTGCGGTGTTTTCGCTCCAGCCAGTGAGTTCGCGGATATCGTTAACGCGGAGCAACCGATCGCACTGAGCGGCACCAGTGGGGAAAGTCGGTGTGGACGCCTGAGTGCTAATCTTTGGAGTAGCCATGATGAGCTATCCTTTCAATGAGGGCCCTCCCTGTGCTTGTAAGACGTACCAGGTTCATAAGCACTTGGGGGGCCGGTTTCTATGACTACATGCGTAGCCATCTGACAGCTTTAGCATGTATTAAAACTCATTAGATGTCAATCAAATAAAGCATCTACCTGCGGAAACGGTATTATAGTACCGTAATATTATGAAATAAACGATGAATGAAAAACATGCTATTTCTCGCTTCTCTGTATATAGGCGTTGATGAAGGCTTCGTAGCCTTTAACTGCTTTTATTTCTGATTGTTGAACGAGGCTTGTATACGTTTTGAGCGTGATATTGGGGTCCGCGTGGCCAAGAATACCTTGCACGCTTCTAACGTCCGATCCGTTCGCCAGCATAAAAGTGCTTACACAATGCCTGAGCTGATGCGGGCAGATGCCCTTATATAGTTTTCCGCCAGTCGAATTGTTCGGCTCATAGATTCCAAGATTGCAGCTAACTGCGAAATCGCGAAACCAATGGTTGAAGATGTAGTTTTTCATGTGACAGACAGTAGGGATCCCTTGCTCGACAGCAATATCGCTAATGATGGGAGTGCTGCCAGTCTGGGACAGCCCCAGAGAGGCCAGGAGCTCTTTTTGTATGGCTGACCATGATTGAAGACGTTCGGCCAAGGTTTCTCCAACGGGAATTTTGCGTTGGCTTTCTTGTGACTTGGGTGCCCTCAGTTCATGGTCGTTGGTGTACTGCCTGTCAATTTTCAAGGTTTTATTGGCAGGGTCCCAATCGCGCCATTCGAGGCCCAGCATCTCGCCTTTCCGCATACCCGTATACACTAGTACTAGTGTACCAACAGCTTCGGCGGTGAGCTCAATGTGTTGAAGACGTGTACATAGGGTAGCTACTTGGTCGATTGTCAGTGATTCTCTTTTGTTGCGTGGTCTGCGAACATGAACGGTAGCGCAGGGGTTTCGGTCAATTATTCTCTTTGCGACTGCATTCGACAAAATCTGACGCAGCTTCGCATTGATTCGTACAAGCTCTGATGGTTTGTATTTTCCCGTACGACGAGCTTCGGCATATGTTTCTTCGATTAGATCGGGAGTTAGCCCCTCAATTGTCTGAAACGCACCGAATAGGTCTTCGATATGCCTGCAATCGTACGCTTCTCTTTCATAGCTCGTTGGCGCAAGCTCGGTGTCCCTATTTTCATGAAAGGCCCAGCAGTAGGACGCAAGCAAAGTGGGCTTTTTAGTTTTAGTGATCGTGCCAGAGGAGTTGATTTCAGCCAGCTTGGCCTGCATTGCAGCCTTAGCTTCTGTTTTAGTCTTGCAACGAACTGTATAAGTTGGGGATCGTTTGTAGCGCCCCGTCTTAGGGTCCTTGACTCCAAGGGAAAAATAATAGCGATAGGTGTTAGGTGATCTCTTGTCTTTCCAACACGTGCCTCTTCCGCTAATTAGTGGCTGTTCTGACATCTTTGCGCTCCGTTTCTTTGAATAGTTTTCAACAATTCATTGAGTGCAGTTTAGCTAAAGCTGTTAGTAATATGTTTGTAAAAGCGTAGGCGCAGCTACCGGAGGCAAAAGACACAAACTGCTATGTTTATCTGCGGTTATATGATGTTCAATGATGCTTGATGAATGGTAGGGGGTAGCATTAAATCATATCTCCTAAAGCGGGTGTCGACGGTTCGAATCCGCCCGGGGGCACCAGAAGATTATGACGGCGTCGCGAGAGCGGCGCCGTTTCTGGTTTGTGGGAGCTGCCGGCGGATTCGAGCCGTCGACACCCGCGTCACCAATTTCCCTGCGGGGGAGTTTTCGAATCCGCCCGGGGGCACCAGAGGAATATCGAGCCCGGTACCGCTACGGTGCCGGGCTCTTCTGGTTTAAGGCATGTCGTAGTATTCGCTGCTTCAGATAAAGAAAGCGCCCGCTTGCTGGGGGAGCAAGCGGGCGCCTGTGAGCGAATATGTTTGCGGCGAAAGCCGTGATGAGCGGTGGGGTGGCGACTAGTTGGTCGTACCGGAATCGTCGCCCGTGCCCGAGCCAGAGCCCGAACCCGAGCCAGAAAGTGCGACTGTTAGCGTGATCGTGCTGTCGGTGGACTGCTTGCCGGTGGGGGAGACGCCCGTAACGGTGGCATCCTCGTTACCGCTCACGGGATTGCCGTTCTGGTCACAGAAGCCGATGTTATAGAAACCGGCGTTGTTGAGCGCGGTAACGGCGGCGGAAATGCTCTTGCCGTACAGGTTGCCCGGGACGGTGGCCTTGCCGGACTTCTTGGCAATGACGACGGTAATCGTGGCGCCGGGCTTCTGCTTGCCGCTGGGGTTCCAGCTGATCACGGTGCCCTCGGTAACCGAGTCGTTCTCCTGGTAGCTCACGTCGACGCCAAAGCCTGCCATATCGAGGGCGTTGCGCGCCTGGGCCTCGGTCATGTCGGTCAGGTCGGGGACGGACGTGGTATCCGGGCCGCTCGAGACCTTGTACGAGATGGTCGTGCCCTTCGCGACTTCCTTACCGGCATCGGTGCCCTGCTCAAAGACCTGGCCCTCATCGGCCTCGTTGGCCTCCTCGGAGGCGTTGCCCTTCAGGCCAACGCTTGCCAGCGCGGCCTCGGCCTGGTCCTTGGTCAGGCCGACAAGCTGGGGAACCTCAACCTTCTCGGAGGGCTTGGGGCCCTTGGAGATTACCAGGTTCACCTTAGTGCCCTTGGCCTTCTTGGTGTTGCCGTTGGGCGTCTGCTCGGCGACCTTGCCCTCGTCGACATCGTCGTTGTAGCTTTGGTCGATGGTGCCGACCTCGAGGCCGGCTTCCTTGATCAGCTCGACGGCAGTCTGCTGGTCCTTGCCCAGTACATCGGGAACGGTGACCTGCTCGCCGCCAAAGAGTCCTGTGGCAAAGGCCACCACGATGCCGATGACGGCAACGGCTGCCACCACGGCGGCGATGATCTTGTTCTTGTTGGATTTGGGCTCTTCGACCTCGTAGGAGCCGGTGGAGCCCGAAACCGAGCTACGGGTGGTATTCTGGCCGCTCACGCCCGAGACGGGACGCACCATGGCGCGCGTCTGATCGGAAAGCTCGCGAGTCATGGTGGCGCCCAGCTCACCGGGGGCACCGATGATGCGCGTGGGCTCCGAGACGTTGACGGCACGGCCCGACAGGTAGCTGTTGAGCACCTGACGCAGCTCGTCGGCGGTCTGGAAGCGGTTTGCCGGGTCTTTCTCCATGCACTTGAGGATGATGCGCTCAAGGTCGGCGTCGACACCGGAGTTGATCTGGCTCGGCGGAATAGGCAGCTCGTTGACCTGCTTGAGTGCGACCGAGATGGCGTCGTCACCGTCAAAGGGAACGCGGCCGGTGGCGCACTCGTACATCACGACGCCCAGCGAGTAGATATCCGAGGTGGGGCCGAGGTCCTGACCGCGGGTCTGCTCGGGGCTGACGTAGTGGGCGGTTCCCAGCACGTTGTTGTCTTGCGTGAGGTGGCTGTTCTTGGCGCGTGCGATGCCAAAATCCATGACCTTGATGTTGCCGTCGGGCAGCACCATGATGTTTTGCGGCTTAATGTCGCGGTGGATGATCTCGTGCTTGTGTGCGACCGAAAGCGCGGAGCTGATCTGCGAGCCGATCTGTGCGACCTTCTTGGGATCGAGGGCGCCGTGGCTCTTGATGCCGCTCTTCAGGTCGGTACCGCGCAGGTACTCCATGACGATGTAATAGGTGTCGCCGTCCTTGCCCCAGTCGTAGACGCCCACGATATAGGGGGAGGACAGGCCGGCCGCTGCCTGGGCCTCCTGCTTAAAGCGGGCGGCGAAGGTGGCGTCGCCGGCATACTGCGGCAGCATGATCTTGACGGCAACCGTGCGGTCGAGGACCTGATCCTGTGCACGGAAGACGGTCGCCATACCGCCCGTTCCCACCTTATCCTTGAGGAGGTATCTTCCCCCGAGGACCCTCTGTTCCATTCCTGCTCCTAACATAACTATTCGCTCAACGATGTGTGTAGTACCAAATGTGTGGCCGCTGGGGCCGCGTGGCGCATTGCCGCTAGCTCATCGGCCGCGGCGTGCCCCAAGTATCCGCCTTGATCACGGGCATCACGCTCCCTGTGCGGCGAGTGCCGCGGTCAGGACGATGCCGGCAATCTTGGCCGCCTCGACGTCGTGTTTGTCGTAATCCTCCAGGGCCACCGAGATGGCGACCGTGGGTGAATCGTAAGGTGCAAAGCCAACAAACATAGAGTTGACGTTGGTGCCGCCGGTCTCAGCCGAACCGGTCTTGCCGGCAACCTTGACGCCCGGAATCTGGGCATCGGTGCCGGTACCGGACTGGACGACGGCGAGCATGGCCTGCTTGACCTGGTCGGCCGTGGCGGAGCTGACAGCCTGGCCCAGCGAGCGGGACTGCGTGGTCTTAACCACGGTTCCGTCCGGGGCGAGTATCTGGGACACAAAGAACGGGTCCATGACCACGCCGCTGTTGGCGATAGCGGCAGCAATCACGCAATTCTGCATGACAGTGGTCTGCGGGCCAGGCGTGTGGTCCATGCCGACGGGCTGGCCGGCGCCTGCCCAAGCGGTCTCCCACTCGGTCATAAGCGACGGGTCGGCCATGATGGAGGCCGCGGCGGTAAGGTCCTGACCCAGCTTTTGCCCATAGCCAAAGGCGTTGGCAAACTGTACCAGCGAGTTGGCGCCGACCTCGTTGGCCACCTGGCCAAAGACGACGTTAGATGACACGGCGAAGGCCTGCTGCAGGCTGATGGTGCCGTAGCTCTCGTTGGCAGAGTTGGTGACCGGTGCGTTGCCAATATCCATGGAGCCGGGCGCCTGGTACGTGCTGGTAAGGCTGGCGGTGCCGGTTTCGAGCGCCGCGGAGAGTGTGACGACCTTAAAGGTCGAGCCCGGGGTGTAGAGCGCGTCCATGGCGCGATCGTACATGGAGCCGTCCTCGCCACCGCCCGACTGCATCAGGGCATCGATGTTGGTGTTGTCGTAGGTGGGCGAGCTCGCGCACGCAAGGACCGCACCGGTACGCGGATCCATGACCACCACAGCGCCCTTAAAGCCCTTGAGCGCCTGCTCGGCAGCCGTCTGGATGCGCGAGTCGATGGTGAGCTTGGCAGTATTGCCCGGCTGTGTCTGTCCCGCGAGCGACGCGATGGCGTTGTTCCAGCTGGAGTAATCCTTGGAGCCGGTGAGCGTATCGTTCATGACGCTCTCGATGCCGGCGGTGCCGTATTGCTGGCTCACGTAGCCCACCACGTGCGCGGCCATGTTGCCGTTGGGGTAGGAACGGGCGTAGGTGCCGTCCTCCTGTTGCAGCGACTCGGCTAGTGTCACGCCGTCGGACGTGATGATGGAGCCACGCTGGATGTACTTGGAGCGGGCGATGGTGTGGTTGTTGGTCGGCATGTCCTGATAGTCCTTGGCCTTGATGACCTGGACATAGGTGAGGTTGCCGATAAGGATGGCGAACAGCGCCGTAAAGGCGAGCACCGCACGAGTTAGACGGTTGGCAAGCGCAACGCGGCCGAGCACACCGGATTCAGGCGTGTCGAGCAGGCGACGACGCATGCGCGAGCCGACGGAATGGCTACCGCTGCCGTAGGAAGACGAGGTGGCAAAGCGCGTGCCCGTCGGGGCGGCGGCCGATGCGACCTGATCATCGGTGATGGCGGCCATGGTGCCGGTGCCGGTGAGCTCTGCCTCGCGTCCGGTCGCCTCGTCACCGGCGCGCAGCAGGAGCGCGACGATGATAAAGCTCGCCAGCAGCGAGGAGCCGCCCTGGCTCATAAAGGGCAGAGTGACGCCGGTCAGCGGGATCAGGCGGGTGACGCCGCCCACGATCAAAAAGGCCTGGAAGCTGATGGCTGCCGTAAGACCGGTGGCGCTAAAGGCGGCGAGGTCGGATTTAGCGCGGGCAGCTGTGGTGAGGCCACGCACGGCAAAGAGCATAAACAGGATGAGCACGGCGCCGCCGCCCAAAAGGCCCATCTCCTCGCCGATAGCCGAGAAGATAAAGTCGGACTCGACGACGGGGATGTTGTTGGCCATGCCGTTCCCGATGCCAACGCCGACCAGACCGCCGTCGGCGAGCGAGAAGAGCGACTGGACGATCTGGTAGCCCTGGCCCTGGGCGTCCTTAAACGGATCGACCCAAACCTGGAAACGCACCTGAACGTGCGATAGGAACTTATAGGCGCCCACGGCTCCAACGGCTAAGAGCGCAAGGCCGATAACGACATACGAAAAGCGTCCCGTGGCAACGTAGAGCATCAGCAAGAAGATGGTATAGAACAGTACGGCAGAGCCTAGATCGCGTTCGAAGACGACGACGAGCAGGCACACGCCCCATACGGCAAACAGCGGCAGCAGCAGTCGCAGGCGAGGGATCTTAAAGCCCAGGATCTTGCGGTTGGAGATGGAGAGCAGCTCGCGGTTCTCGGCCAGGTAGCCGGCCAGGAACAGGACGATAAAGACCTTGGCGAACTCGCCGGGCTGGATGGTAAAGCCCGCGATGCGAATCCACAGCTTGGAGCCCGAGATCGTGGTGCCGATAAAGATAGGCAGCATCAGCAGAATGATGCCGATGATGCCAAAGGTGTACTTGTAGCGCATGACCACGTCGAGGTTCTTAACCAACGCGAGCGTTCCCACCATCAGGGCCACCGAGACGAACAGGATGATGAGCTGTGAGATGGCGAGAGCGGGGGCGAGACGCGTCACGAACGTGATGCCGATGCCCGAAAGTATAAATACGATGGGCAGGATGGCGGGGTCGGCACCGGGCGCCAAGATGCGCACGGCAATGTGGGCCGCGGCAAAGGCGGCAAAGAGACCGATCGGTACGGCGAGCGTCTCAAAGGAGATGGCAGCGCCCGCGGTGAGGACGTACATCGCATACAGCAGGATGACGGGGAACGCCGAGGCGATGAGCAAGAGCAGCTCGGTGTTGCGGCGACTCATAAGCGGCACTCCCTTTCTAATTCTTATCGGAGGCTTCGGCCTCGGCGGACTGTTCGGCGGTTTTCTCGGAATCTGATTCGGAGGTCGATCCCTGATTGGTGTTGTCGCGAATCGTTTGCGCGTCGATCACCTGGCGGGTCTGCTCCTCGTCGATCTGGTGGCGGTACTTGGATATCGTGTCCTGCGCATCGTCGACACTTGTTTGCGGAATGCCCGCCTTGAGGCGGTTTTGCGTGTCTTCGGGCAGGTCGGACAGCTTGATGCTGGTTTCGCTCTCGAGCCAGTGGAGCTTGAGTCCGAGCGGCTTGCCGGGCAGGCCGCGCCAGACGGCGACATTGCCCTGGTAGGTACCCAGGTAGTACGAGCCGGTGACACCCGTGTAGGCCCAGATGCCAGCTGCCAGCACAAAGACGAGGGCCAGGATGGCGGCGATAGTAACGTTGCGGCGACGCACGCGTTGCGCCTCGCGCATAACGCCATCGTCAACCAGGTCAACGACTACTACGGTCACGTTGTCATGGCCGCCGGCGGCAAGCGCCGCGTCCACTAGGTTGTCGACGCAGATTTGCGCGGTTGAGGACTGCGTGGCGATGTTCTCGATATCGCTATCGGGAATCATGCTCGAGAGGCCGTCGGAGCACAGGATCAGGCGGTCGCCTTCCTCGATATGCAGAGTGAAGTGGTCGGCATACATGGCGGGGTCCGAGCCCAGTGCGCGGGTGATGACCGAACGGTTGGGGTGGATGCGAGCCTCGTCTGCCGTGATCTCGCCAGCGTCCACGAGCTCCTCCACGTAGGAGTGGTCGCGGGTCACGCGGATGAGCGTGCCCTCGTGGAGCAGGTAGGCGCGAGAGTCGCCCACGTGGGCGATGGCGAGCGTGTCGTTTTCGATATAGGCGCAAGTGGCTGTGCAGCCCATGCCGGGCTTGCCCAGGCCATTCAAGGCAGCCTCGATTACGGCGGCGTTGGCGGCCTCGACGGCTGCCGCCAGGCGTGCGGCGTCGGCAGACTGAGGAGCTGTCTTGGCGATGGTCTCGACAGCGATGGAAGAGGCTACCTCGCCGGCAGCGTGACCGCCCATGCCGTCGCACACGCAAAAGAGCGGTGACTGCACCAGGTAGGAATCCTCATTGTGCGGGCGCACGCAGCCAACGTCGGAGCGGGCGCCCCACATGAGTTGCGTGGTGGTGCCGGCATCATAGGTCGAGTCGGTCTCGATGCGCTCCTCGGTTAGGGGTTCAAAGCTCATGGTCGAGCCGGGGTCTTTGAGCTTGGCCTCAACGGCGGCAACGTCGATCTCGGCAGTGTCACCGGGAGAGACGGTGTCGGTCTCGGCGTTTGATTCGGAATCGCCGGTGTCCGGGGAGTCGGGCTCCTCGGAAACGCGGGCGGTCGACTCGTCATCTTGCGGGCTGACGTCTATAGGCTCGGGCGTCGCAAAGTGCGACGGCGCGGGCGTGTTTTGCGACTGGGCGGCGGGCTCGGTCACGGCATCGGACTCGTTTGCGGGCACAGACTGCGGGGTCTTGGTTGCAGGGCCGTCCTTGGGGGATGGCCCTGCCTCGGGCGCCGGCGTAGACGCGGGCGCAACCTCGGATGCCGGGGCTATGGGAAACGCCGGCGCGGCGGGCTCGGGTGCCGCAAACACCGCAGC
>CABQMC010000004.1 GCA_902465115.1 uncultured Collinsella sp. | reverse complement strand
TCGACACCGCCGAGTTCGCGATCCCCGGCCTTGACGACGAGTTCCGCGTCATCGTGTCTCCGTGGATCCTCTCCTCGCTGATCACCGATCGCCTTGCCGCTTACTACGAGACGGTCACCAAGCACAACCTCAACTACCGTCGTTACTATCACCAGTTCGACTACTAATCGGTGACAAATAAGCTACTGATCAAGAAGCACCCTGCCCGGGCGCATGCGTCCGGGCATTTTTATGCCGAAATTCGCAAGAAAGGGGAATCGAATGAGGCAGTTTATCGTTGCATCCCATGCCCATTTTGCGTCTGGAATCGTCGAGAGCATTGGGCTGCTCTCCGGCGAGCGCGAAAACGTCCATGCGCTCTCTATGTATGTCGACGGAAACGAGGACCTGACCAAGGAGGCCGCAGCGATTCTGGACGGCTTTGCCGCGGACGATGAGGTCGTCGTTTGCACCGACCTCTTTGGCGGCAGCGTCAACAACGAGTTCACCAAGATCGTCCAGACGCGTCCCAACACGCACCTGGTGACCAATATGAACCTGCCGCTCCTTATTCAGCTGCTGTTCGTGTCCGAATCCACCCCGATCGATGAGGCCATTCGCCAGATCGTCGAGGCGGACGACACCAAGGTCAAGTACGTCAACGACCTGCTGGGGCAGGCCGAACTCGATGAGTTTTAATCGCTAGGGAGCACATCATGATTCAGATGATTCGCGTGGACTATCGACTGCTGCACGGCCAGGTTGCCGTTAGCTGGACTTCGGCTCTGGGTGCCGACTGCATCCTGTTGGTAAGCGACACGGTCCTCAATGACAAGCTTCGTCTGCAGGCCCTGTCCCTTGCAAAACCGGAGGGCTGCAAGGTTGTCGTCAAAAACACCGAGGATGCCGTCAAGGCGCTCCAGAGCGGTGTGACCGATAAGTACAAGCTCTTCGTGGTTTGCGAGACGATCCAGCAGGCCGGTGCCGTCGCCAAGGCGATGGGCGTCAAGAAGATCAACCTTGGCAATGTTGCCTTTAGCGAGGATGCCCGCCAGGTCTCGACGAGCGTGTTCCTTACGCCCGAAAACGAGGCATACGTCAAAGAGCTGCTCGGCGAGGGCTACGAGCTGTTCATTCAGATGATTCCGGCAGATGCGAAGACTGACGCCGCGAAGGTCATCGGTTAGGGGCCATCATGGTTATCAAGACAATCCTGATTTTCCTTATTGCCCTTTTGGGCTATTCCGAGTGGCTGACCGGTACGAGCTACCTCCAGCGCCCGATTGTGCTCGGACCTCTGGTTGGCCTTGTCATGGGCGACATGGTGACCGGCACGATCATGGGCGCCACGATGGAGCTTGCCATGGTCGGCGCCATCTCGGTCGGTGCGTATAACCCGCCCGATACGATTTCCGGAACCATCCTGGGTGTGTCGCTTGCCATGCAGGCCGGCGCGGACGCTTCGGCGGCCCTGACCCTGGGCATTCCCATCGCAACGATCGTCCTGGCGCTCGATACGGCCCTGGGCCAGCCGGTGATGCTACTGCTGGTGCACCGTATCGACAAAAACGTCGAGGACGGGGACACCAAGGCCATCACGCGCAACATGCTCATCGCCGGTTACGCGCAGAGCTGGTGCGGCCTGCTGATTATTCCCCTGGCATTCTTCTTTGGCGCCGATGCTGTTGCCAGCCTGCTCAACATCATCCCCGATTTCGTTCAGACCGGCATGGATGTCGCCGCCGCCTTCTTGCCCGCACTCGGCTTTGCGATGCTGGCGCAGATGATTATGAACAAAACGGTGGCTCCGTTCTTCTTCGCTGGCTTCTTCCTCGTCGCCTACTTTGGCATTAGCACGACGGGCGTGGCGATCTTTGCCGCGATCATCGTCGTCGCGATGACGGTTTTGGGTGATAAGAAAAAAGCGGAGCAGCCCGCAGTGGCAACCGAGGATCCTGCGATTGGGAGTGGGTTCGATGAGTTTTAAGTTTGAGTCTTCTTACGACGGGCTGATTTCCCGCGCAGACCTTAAGAAGCTGTTCTGGCGCTCGATTCCCTATGAGCATTCCTGGAACTACGAGCGTATGGGCCATATCGGCTTTATGTGGGCCCTTATGCCGATTCTTCGCAAGCTGTATCCGCAGGATGCGGACTTTAAGGCCGCCCTTAAGCGCCATATGGAGCTCTATAACGTCACGCCGTACATCTCGACGCTCCCCATGTCCATCGCCGCTGCAATGGAAGAGGTCAACGCTACTGACGATAGCTTTGACACGAGCGCGATCTCAAATGTCAAGCTTGCTTTGATGGGACCGCTGTCCGGTGTGGGCGATGCCTTCTACTGGGGCACGCTGCGAATTTTGGCAACGGGTGTCGGCACGTCGCTGGCGCTACAGGGCTCTATTCTTGGCCCGATTTTGTTCCTGCTCGTGTTCAATGTCCCTCACTACATCATCCGTTACCTGCTGACGTTTGTGGGGTATCGCTTTGGCTCGGACATGATCAGCAAGGTCCAGGAATCGGGCATTATGGACACGATCGTCAAGATGGCCTCTATCATGGGCGCCATGGTGATCGGCGCTATGACCATGGAGATGGTCACCGTGGACATTCCGCTCATGGTCGGTGCGGGCGATGGTGCTCAGACGCTGGCCGAGCTGCTCAACGGAATCTTCCCGGGCTTTGTCACGATGGGGCTGTTTGGAATCGTCTATCTCATGCTCAAGAAGAAGATGAATCCGCTCGTGATCATGCTCGTGATCCTGCTCGTGAGTATCGCTGGCGCGTTCTTTGGAGTGCTTGGTGTCCAGTAGAGTATCCGTCATAATGAGAACAATGTAAGAGGGGGCGTCGCGCACACTGTGCTGCGGCGCCCTTTTGCCGAAAGGTGGACAAGATGGAGTATCCGCAGCTTGCCGTCATGAATATCAGCCATCGTTATTTTGACCTTGAGGAATTCTTTTCTTCGGCAGCGGCCTCGGGCTACACGTGTTGCGAGCTTTGGACCGGGGCGATGCATCTGTATGTCGATTGCCATGGATACGATTCGCTCGAGCAGGTGCGGGAGCTGTCGCAGCGGTATGGGGTTCGGATTGTGGGGCTTTGTCCCGAACAGAACAACCCCAAGCCGTGGAATATCGCGGCGCGCGGGAATGAGGCACGTGCCCGCACGCTCGCGTACTTTAAGAACGTTGTGGATATCGCGGCGGAACTTGGAGCCGAGCAGGTCATGGTCTCGAGCGGCTGGGCATTTTTGAACGAGCCAATCGAGGACGCGTGGGGTCGCAGCGCCTCGATGCTGCGTGCGATTGCCGAGCATGCGGGAGAGCGCGGCGTGCGACTGGTGCTCGAGGCCCTACAGCCGGTTGAGTCGATGATCGTGAACTCGGCGGCCGACACGAAGCGCATGATCGAGGCAGTTGATCATCCGGCACTTAAGGCGTGTCTGGATTTGGGCGCTATGGCGGTGGCAGGGGATACCATCGACGATTATTTCGATCTGCTTGGCGATGATGTCGCCCACGTGCATTTTGTCGATGTTGCGGCAGATGGCACGACGCATCTTGCCTGGGGTGACGGCGACCGCGATATGCGCGCCGACCTGGATAGGCTGGTGGCGCGCGGCTATCGCGGAGTTGTTTCGGCCGAGACCTATGACGGGCGCTATTTCGCCGACCCCGCAGCTGCCGATGCGCAGGTAATGGCAGAGTATCGTCGTGCGATTGGCGCCTAGGCGGGTTTGGGTTGCGGCGATCTGCCCTATGTTTCCAAATGAATACGGCGTGAGCGGCTGCGATGGATTTTCCCCGCAAACACTCTAGTATGCTAAAGTACCCAGAAGACCGGCGGAGCTATACCGGTCTTCTGTTCTATATGAAACACAGCATGAGGAGGCTCACCAGATGACGGCCACACCGTGGGGATTCCGGGACATATTGCCCGAGGAGGCTCAGGCGCGCGAGGAGATTGCATGTGCGGTGAAGGGCTGCTTTAGGGAGCATCATTACCTGCCGGTCGAGACGCCGCTGCTCGAGGACAAGGGTTCGCTCGAGGAAGGCGGCCGCATCGCGGACACGCCGTTCAAGCTTTTTGATGACGACGGTCGCCTGCTGGTGGTCCGTCCCGACAACACGCTGCCGATCGTTCGCCTGGTTTCGACTCGTATGCGCGCGGCCGATCTGCCGCTGCGCCTGCGCTATGAGGCGCCGGTGGTCCGCGAGTGTCAGCGCAATGCCGGTGGCTCGCGTCAGTTTACGCAGCTGGGCTTTGAGCTTATCGGTGCGGGCGATACCACGGGCGATGTCGAGATCGTCTCGCTGGTGGCCGAGGCCGTGCGCAAGCTGGCACTGCCCGATGCGCGCATTATCGCAGGTAGCGTGCGTCCGTTTAAGGAGCTGCTCGCGGCGTGCGAGGATCGCGAACTGGCCGCCGAGGCCCTGCGCTGCGTGCACGCCAACGACTTTGTGGGCCTCGATGCCCGCGTGGCGGCAAGCACCGAGTCCGATGCCGTCAAGGCCGCCATTTGCGAGCTGCCGCGTCTGCACGGCGGTGCCGAGGTGCTCGACCGCGTGGACGCGCTGCTGGAGGCCGCCGGTATCGTCGCGCCGCTGACGCGCGAGCTGCGTGCCCTGGTCGAGGGCCTGGCACCCGAGGACGCCCAGGTGCTGTCATTCGACTTCTCCATCATGAACTCTTTCGATTACTACACGGGCCTGGTCTTTAAGGCCTATGCCGGCGGCCTGCCCGATCCGGTGGGCTCGGGCGGTCGCTACGACTCCATCTTTACCGGCGCATTTGGCGACGGCATCGAGGTGCCGGCGGCGGGCTTCGCCTTTTCGCTCGAGCGTCTGGAGGCCGCGCGCACTTCGGCCGAGGACGCCGCCCCCGATGGCGACCACGCCGTGGGCCGTGGCGCCGAGGGTCCGCTGCGTATCGCCGTGCCCAAGGGCTCGCTTAAGGCCGACACGCTCGACGTGCTCGAGACCGCGGGCTTGGACGTCTCTGAGCTGCGCGACCCCGGCCGTCACCTGATCGTGCGCGGCCGCGACACGCGTGCCGTCGAGGGCGCGGTCGGCGATATCGAGTTTGTCATCGTGCGCCCCAGCGATGCGCCTGCCTTTGTGGGCTGCGGTGGTGCCGATTGCGGCATCTGCGGTTGGGACTCGCTCATCGAGGCAGACCTCAACCTGCTGCAGCTGGTCGATCTGGGCTACGGCCTGTGCACGTTTATCGAGGCGGAGCCCGCGTGGCGCGCCGGCCAGGCCGATCGCAACTATGCCCGCCGTGGGTCGCTTCGCGTGGCCACCAAGTATCCGCGCATCGCGAGTGCCTGGTATGCCGAGCGCGGCGTGAACGCCGATATCGTCTCGCTGCACGGTAACATCGAGCTGGGCCCCATCGTCGGTATGACCGACCGTATCGTGGATATTGCCGCCACGGGCGCCACGCTGCGCGACAACGACCTGGTCATCACCGGCCGCATCATGGACTGCACGGCCCGCTTCTTTGTCAATCCGGGTGCTGCGCGCCTGGATCCGCGCGTACGCAACCTGGCAGATCGCTTGGCCGCGGCCGTTAAGGACAAGCATTTTGAGCCCGTCGCGGGCTCGGCACAATAGCGCGAGCACGCACGGGCGCCCCAACGTCCGGGTTGCGGGCCGACTGGCGCCGCCGCCCGGCCTCTCGTTTTTCGAACACAACCTCGACCGATAGGGGATACCGATATGAAGACCATCAAGCTTGCTCCCGGTGAGCGCCTCGTTACCAACCAGCTCAACCGCAAGGGCGTGCTGCCGCAAAACATCGTTGACGCCGCCCGCGATATCGTGGCCAACGTGCGTGCCAACGGCGATGCCGCGGTGCGCGATTACTGCCAGCGTTTTGACGGTGTCGAGCTGCAGAGCTTCCGCTTGCCGCAAGAGCAGATCGATGCCGCGCTCGAAGGTCTTGATCCGGCCTTTGTCGCCGCGCTCGAGAAGGCCGCGCGCCAGATTCGTGAGTTTCACCAGCGCGAGGTCGAGCAGAGCTGGTTTACCACGCGTGCGGACGGCACGATGCTCGGCGTTAAGGTGACCCCGCTCGCGGCGGCCGGCATCTATGTACCGGGCGGCCGCGCGCAATATCCCTCCACCGTGCTCATGAACGCCATTCCCGCCAAGGTTGCCGGCGTCAGGCGCGTGGTTATGGTGACGCCGCCGCAAAAGGACGGCCTGATCAGCCCCTACACGCTCGCCGCGGCAAAGCTCGGCGGCGTGGACGAAATCTATATGGTGGGCGGCGCTCAGGCCGTGGCCGCGCTGGCGTACGGTACCGAGACCATTCCGCGTGTCGACAAGATCACCGGTCCGGGTAACGCTTTTGTTGCCGCTGCCAAGCAGATTGTCTCGGGTGACGTGGGTATCGATATGGTCGCCGGTCCCTCCGAGGTCTGCGTGCTGGCCGATGCCACGGCCAAGCCTATGGTGGTCGCGGCAGACCTGATGGCTCAGGCCGAGCACGATCCACTGGCAGCCTGCTATCTGGTGACTTGCGACGAGCAGTTTGCGCGCGAGGTCGAGGCCGGCATCGACATCCTGGTGGCGCAGTCGCCGCGTGCCGAGATCACGCGCGCCTCGCTCGACAACGAGGGCACCATCGTGGTGGCCGCCGACATGGCTGCCGCCGTCGAGGCGGTGAACACCGTGGCGCCCGAGCACTTGGAGCTGCACTGCAAGGATGCGATGGGCCTGCTTGGCGGCATCCGCAACGCCGGCGCCATCTTTGTGGGCGCTTGGAGCTCCGAGCCGCTTGGCGATTATGTTGCCGGCCCCAACCACACGCTGCCGACCGGCGGCACGGCCATGTTCTCCAACCCGCTTTCGGTCGAAGAGTTCGTCAAGCGCTCGAGTGTCATTTGCTATACGCCCGAGGGCCTGCTCTCCGACGCTCCCGCTACGCAGCGTCTGGCCGAGGCCGAGGGCCTGTGGGCACACGCGCTCTCTGCCGCTCTGCGTCGCCGTGTGCTGGAGCAGGGCGAGGATGCCGTGAGTGCCGAGTCGCTGGCTGCGGCCGACCTGACCAAGGTCGCCTGGCCGGGTGATACGACCGCGACGGTCGCCGAGGGCGTGGACCTGACTTCCGCTGGCGCGACCGGCGAGGAGGCCTAACATGGCCGAGCTGACGCCGCGCATGAAGGAGCTCGTCCAGCCCTACTTGGCCGGTATTGAGCCCTACGATCCCAACTTTACGCCCACGCGCATCAATCTTTCGGCCAACGAGAACACCTATCCCGTGCCGGTCGGCGTGCGCGAGGCGATCGACGCGGCCTTGGCTGCCACACCGCTCAACCGCTATCCCGATCCCATGTCCAACGACCTGCGCGACGAGCTTGTCGCTTGGCATGGCGTGGCGCGTGAGAATATTTGCGTGGGAAACGGCGGCGACGAGCTGCTCTATAACTACTTGCTGGCGTTTGGCGGCGCGGGACGGACCCTGCTCAACTGCCCGCCGTGCTTTAGCGAGTATGCGTTCTTTGCGTCGCTTTGTCAGACCGAGGTGCGCGATGTGTGGCGCGACCCGGCGACCTTTGAGCTCGACCAAGCGGCTGTGCTCGCAGCGGCGCCCGAGTGCAATCTGGCGATCGTGACCTCGCCCAATAACCCCACGGGCGATGTGACGCCGCTCGACTTTGTCGCGGCCCTGTGCGATGCGTGCCTCGGCATGGTCATGGTCGACGAGGCCTACGTTGAGTTTGCGGACGATTCGTTTGGCGCGGCCACCACGGCGCAAGGCCTTATCGCCGAGCATCCCAACCTGGTGATTCTGCATACGCTGTCCAAGGCGTTTGGCGCCGCCGGCACGCGTCTGGGCTATGTGATCGCGGCGCCCGAGGTCATCGATGTGTTTGCGGCGATTCGCCAAATCTACTCGGTTAACGTGCTGAGCCAGGCCGCCGCGCTTGCCTGCGTGCGTGCCCGCGATGCGTACGCGCCCGTAGTGGCACAGGTTGCATCCGAGCGCGAGCGCGAGCTGTGCGCCCTACGCGCAATGGCTGCCGAGGGTCTGACCGTGGAGGCGTGGCCGAGCGCGGCGAACTTTGTGCTCGTGCGCACGCCGCATGCCACGCGCGTGCGCGAGCGTCTGCGCGGCGAGTATTCGATTTTGGTGCGCGACTTTAGCTACGCGCCGGGGCTCGCGGACTGCCTACGCATTACCGTGGGTACCCCGCAGGAAAACGACGAGGTGCTGGCCGCGTTTGCCACGCTGGTGAAGGAGGAGATGTAGATGGACCGCTATGCCGAGGTGACCCGCAAGACGGGCGAGACCGACATTGTCGTAAAGCTCGACCTGGACGGAAGCGGCGTGTGCGATATCTCGACCGGCGTGCCGTTTTTCGACCACATGCTCAACGCTTTTGGCCGCCATGGTCTGTTCGATCTGACGGTGCACGCGGTGGGCGACGTGGAGGTCGATGCGCACCACACCGTTGAGGACACGGGTATCGTGCTGGGCGAGGCGTTTTGCCAGGCGCTGGGCGACAAGGCGGGCATTACGCGCTTTGCCGACGCGGCGATTGCCATGGACGAGACGCTTGTGATGGCTGCTGTTGATATTTCGGGCCGCGGGCAGGCCTACTGCGAGCTGCCCGTGCCGACCGAGCGCGTGGGCAGCTTCGATACCGAGCTGGCCGTCGAGTTCTTCTACGCCTTTGCGCGTGACGCCAAGCTCACGCTGCACGTGCGCGAACTGGCGGGTGGCAACTCGCATCACATTATCGAGGCTGCCTTTAAGGCCGTGGGCCGCACGATGCGCCGCGCCTGCGAGCTCGATCCCCGCGTGCAGGGCATCCCCAGCACCAAGGGATCGCTGTAACCTGCCAAAAAAGGGACAGGTTTTGAATGGGGAAAAGGAGGGTCGCGTGGGCGAACCGAAGGTCGTGGTGGTCGACTACCACAAGGGCAACTTGTCTAGCGTTGCGCGTGGGCTTGCGCGCGCCGGTGCCGCCGTCTGCACGTCGGACGATCCGGAGCAGATCCGTAACGCCGACGGCTTGGTTATCCCGGGCGTGGGCGCGTTCTATGACGCGATCGCCTTTATGCGCCAGAGCGGCGAGGCGGACGCGGTGCTCGATGCCGTCGCCGCCGGAACTCCGCTACTCGGTATCTGCCTGGGCCTTCAGCTATTTTTTGAGCGCGGCAACGAGGGCGTGCCTGCGGACGAGGGTGTTGCCGCGGACGGCAACGCCTCCGAGCAGGTCGGCGGCCCCTGGGTCGATGGCCTGGGTATCATGCGCGGCTCGTGTACGCGCTTGGAATCGAGTCGCCTGAAGGTGCCGCACGTGGGCTGGGACCAGGTGCACATGACGCCCGTCGGTGCGGCCGATCCGCTGCTTGCCGGTTTTGCCGAGGGTGCCAACATGTACTTCACCCACAGCTACGCGGTGTCCGACGACGCCGATGCCGCCGATGTGCTGGCGCGCACGCACTATACGCGGAGCTTCCCGTGCATCGTGCGCCATGGCAACGTGTGGGGCTGCCAGTTCCATCCCGAGAAATCCTCCGCGCTGGGGCAGCGCATCCTTAAGAACTTCGTCAACATCGTCGAGGAGGCCGGCCGATGATCCTGTTTCCCGCAATCGATCTGATCGGCGGCAAGGTTGTGCGCCTGGAGCGCGGCGACCGCAGCCGCTGCAAGGTATATTCCGACGACCCCGTGGCCGTTGCCCGCTCGTTTGCCGAGCAGGGCGCGATCTGGGTGCACGTCGTCGACCTGTCCGCCGCCTTTGGCGAGGACGAGGACGCGCGCGCTGCTAACTCGGCGGCGATTAAGGCCATCTGCGGCGTCGACGGTCTGTCTGTGGACGTGGGCGGCGGCGTCCGCTCGCTCGCGCGCATCGACGAGTTGGCCGGCTACGGTGCGCGCCGCATTGCGCTGGGCACCGTGCTGGTGACCGAGCCGGGTTTTGCCGAGGTGGCGGCCCAAGGCTTTGGCGAGCTGCTCGTGGCCGACATCGCCGCTCGCGACGGCCAGGTCAAGGTGAACGGCTGGCGCGACGGCGCGGGCGTGGCACTCGACGATGCCGTGGCGCAGCTCACCGAGCTGGGCTTTAAGCATCTGGTGTATACCGACATCGCGCGCGATGGCATGCAGACGGGCATCGATGTGGCGGCGTATCGCCATGTGGCCGAGGTCGCGGGCTTTCCTGTCGTGGCTTCGGGCGGCATCTCTACGCTCGACGACATCCGTGCGCTGGCCGCAGTGGGTGAGGGCGCGATTGAAGGTGCCATTACCGGTCGCGCACTCTACGAGGGCAACTTTACGCTGACCCGGGCACTGGCCGCCGCCCGAGGGGAGGAGTAGCCTATGCTTACCAAACGCGTGATTCCCTGTCTGGACGTCAAGGACGGCCGTGTGGTCAAGGGCGTCAACTTTGTGAGCTTGCGCGATGCGGGCGATCCGGTGGAGTTGGCGCGCGCCTACGACTGCGAGGGCGCGGACGAGGTCGTCTTCCTGGACATTACCGCCACGAGCGATAACCGCGCGACGACCATCGAGATGGCGGCGCACGCGGCCGAGGAGCTCGCTATTCCCTATACCGTGGGCGGCGGTTTTCGCGACTTGGCGGGCATGCGGACCATGGTTGCCGCCGGTGCCGACAAGGTGTCGCTCAACTCGGCGGCCGTGCGTGACCCGTCGCTGATTAGCCAGGCTGCCGCGGCTTTTGGCAGTCAGGCTGTGGTCGTGGCGATCGATGCCAAGCGCGTCGGTTTGCCCGGAGAGCCGGGTGCCGACAAGTGGGAGGTCTTCACGGCGGGCGGCCGCAACGCCACGGGTATCGACGCGGTGGCGTGGGCCGAGGAAGCGGCTCGTCGCGGCGCCGGCGAGATCTTGCTGACCAGTATGGACCGCGACGGCACCAAGGCCGGCTTTGACCTGGCGCTCACCCGCGCCGTGGCGCGCGCGGTGCCGATTCCCGTTATTGCGAGCGGCGGCGTGGGTACGCTCGAGCATTTTGCTGAGGGTGTGATCGAGGGCGAAGCCGATGCCGTGCTGGCGGCGAGCGTCTTTCACTTTGGAACCTTCAGCATTCGCCAGGTGAAGGAGTATATGGCGTCACAGGGTATTCCTGTGAGGTTGGACTTCTAATGCTGCGGCTTGCCCAGGCACCCGACCTTCCGGCTCCAACCCTCCTCGCGTACTTAAGTACGCGTCGTCGGGCTTGTCGCTCGGAATCTCGGGCACCTGGACAACCCTCGCCGACCGGCGATGTTTAAATTGGGGAATTGAAATGAGAGAAATTACTACTCCAGCGGATCTTAAATACGACGCCAAAGGATTGATTCCTTGTGTGGTTCAGCAGTACGACACCGGCGAGGTGCTTATGGTTGCTTGGATGAACGAGGAATCGGTAGGGCTGACGCTCAAGACCGGGACCACGTGGTTTTGGAGCCGCAGCCGCCAGGAGCTCTGGAACAAGGGCGCGACAAGCGGCAACATGCAGGAGGTCAAGGAGCTCTGGGCCGACTGCGATAGCGATACGCTGCTGGTCAAGGTCGACTCGCCGGGTCCGGCCTGCCACACCGGCAACCGTACCTGCTTCTTTAAGAAACTCGCGTAGGACGGGCGCTCGACTAGGCGCTTGGCCAACCAGAAAGGATTGAACTATGGGTGTGCGCACCGCAAACGTTCAGGATGGAAATATCGGAGAGACGCTGACAGGTCTGGCCGAGGTGATTCACGGTCGTCGTGAAGCATCGCCGCAGGAGAGCTATACCGCTCGTTTGCTGACCGACGTCGAGGATGAGCTGCTCAAGAAGCTTGCCGAGGAGGCGAGCGAGGTGATCATGGCCTGCAAGGATAACGATCACGATCACATCCGCTACGAGGCCGGCGACCTGATCTACCACCTGCTCGTAACCCTTGAGCGCTACGGTATCACCCTCGACGAGCTTGCCGGCGAACTCAACGCCCGCCGTCACTAGTCATTGGGGACGTTCTTAAACGACTAGTTAGGCGAGGGGTGTGGATTCCCATTCGCCGGTGGCGTGGGGGATGCCGAAGGTTCGGTAGCCGCAGTCGTAGGCGTGTGCCTGGGCTTCACGGATGTTCCAGCAGATGTCGCAGGCGCGGTGTGCGTCCGAGCCAAAAGTGATCGGCACCTCGGCGTGGGCAAAGCAACGCAGCAATCCGGCGGGATAGTAGTCGTCGAGGCCCTTGCGCGGTGCGGCGGTCGAGACCTCAACGCGGCGGCCCGTGTCGTGTGCACACTCGGCCATCTGCCCCCAGAACGGCGCGGGGTCAAAGTCGGGCGCAAAGCCCTCTTTCGAAAAGCGCATGACCAGGTCGGGGTGAGCCATTACATCAAAGTTGAGCGGGCTCTCGCAGGCGCGGCACCAGTCGTCGACGTAGCGCTCCCACACGCCGCGTACCCCCAGGTTTTCCCAAACGTGCAGGTTGGTGTCATCGTCGATCCAGCCGCAGCGCGAATCGGGCGTATCGGGACGAGCGACGTCCTCCGTCCCCGCCGTGCCCGCAGCACCTGCCGCAATATCGCCTGGGTTACCAATCCAATGCACGCTGCCCAGGCGCACGACGGCGCCTCGGGACCAGCGCTCGACCAAAGGCTCGCAGCCCTCGTACCAATCGCATTCAAAGCCATAGATAAAGCTGAGCTCCGGCGCAATCTGCGCGGCAAGCTTGCGAGCATCCTCAAAAGCCAGACGATGTGCCGGCAGGTCGCCCTCAGTAACCTGCACTTCGCAGTTGGCATCCATGCTGGCGGGCAGGGTGAGATGGTCGGTTGAGACCATGACGCGGCACCCGGCCGCGGCAGCGGCGCGAACGTTGTCCTCAAACGAGGCATGACCGTCCGAGAACGAGGTGTGGGTATGGCAATCGATCAGCGGGCTGGCGGACATGGCGACTCCTTTGCATTTGGCGAATCCGCTCCATTGTAATGGCGCGACCCCTAGCGCGCCGGGAACGCCACAAGTCGAAACCGACTGGAAAGGGCAGGCGGCGCGCAAGGGCTGCCGCACGACATCGACCCTGCCTCAAAACATGTACGTCAGCCTCCAAAACCGACAAAAAATGACATGTTTGGAGGCTGACGTACACGTTTGGATAGGGGCGAGGACGATCCCGGCGCATGCCGACGTCCGCGACGGGCAAAAGTCCCGCCCATCCCATGACGCCGCCCCCACGCCGCCCGCGATGTGCTAGCGTTTGGATGAACAAAACGAGCCCGTGCGGAAAGGAGCCGGACCGTATGCCATGCGATAGCAAATCTCCGCTGTCTCGCGAGACCGATGCGCCCGAGACCATCGTCAAGCTGGAATGCGACATCGACGATGCGTCGCCCGAGGTGCTCGCCTACGCCGCCGACCGCCTGCGCGAGGCCGGTGCGCGCGAGGTGCACTGGCTGCCCGTTTATTGCAAGAAAGGCCGTCCCGGCTGGCAGCTGCAGGTGATCTGCTCGCATGAGGATATCGAACGTCTACAGACGATTATCTTTTTGGAAACTACGACCAATGGCATCCGCCGCCAGGTCATGGAGCGCGTCTGCCTGCCGCGCCACTTTGAACAAGTGGCGACGCCTTGGGGCGAGGTGGCCGTCAAGGTGGCCACCCTGCCCGACGGCAGCGAGCGTGCAGCGCCCGAGTACGAGGACTGCGCCCGTCTCGCTCGCGAGCATAATGTGCCGCTCCAGCGCGTGATGCAGACGGCCCAGAGCGCGGCACTGCGATTTGAATAACGCGGCTGGTGGCGACATCCTGCGCCTAGCCATATCAACCCCATTCGAAAGGATCTCCCCATGAAATACCTCATCGCCTCCGATATCCACGGCTCGGCATATTGGACCGAGCGCCTCTGCGCCGCCATCGAGTCCGAGCAGCCTGACCGCATCGTGCTGCTGGGCGACCTGCTCTACCACGGTCCGCGCAACGACCTGCCGCGCGATTACGCCCCCAAGCGCGTAATCCCGCTGCTTAACGCCCTGGCCGACCGCATCATCGCGGTGCGCGGCAACTGCGACGCCGAGGTCGACCAGATGGTGCTCGACTTCCCCGTCATGGCCGACTATGCCACGCTGTTCGACGAGACCGGCCGCGAGCTGTTCCTGACGCACGGCCATGTCTTTGGCGCCGGCATGCACAACAGCGTCGACCACGCGCCCGCGTTGCCCGAGGGCTCCGCGCTCGTCTACGGCCATACGCACATCAAGGTCAACGAGGAAAGCGCCGCGCACCCGGGCCTGTGGCTCTTCAACCCCGGTAGCGTGAGCATCCCCAAGGACGGCACGCACAGCTACGGCATCTACGAGGGCGGTGCGTTCCGCCACGTGATCCTGGAGGAGGACTAACCATGGCGCAGCACATGGCTCAGCAAAATGCCGAGGGCTCGCGCGATCTGTCCACGCTGGTAGACGCGTCGACCGAGCTGCAGCATCTGGTGCAGACCATCTGGCGTCTGCGTCAGCCCGATGGCTGCCCGTGGGACCGTGAGCAGACGCACCGCAGCATTGGCAAGAACATGATCGAGGAGGCCTACGAGGCGCTCGACTGCATCGAGGCGGACGACGCGGTTCACCTACGCGAGGAGCTGGGCGACGTGCTCATGCAGGTCGTGCTGCATGCGCAGATTGCGGCGGACGCCGGCGAGTTTACACTGGCCGACGTGGCGCGTGATATCGATGCCAAGCTCATCCGCCGTCATCCGCACGTGTTTGGCGATGTAGATGCCGACAGCTCCGACGAGGTACTCAAGATTTGGGACGAGGTCAAGCTTGCCGAGAGGGCTGCCAAGGACAAGGCCGTGGCGGCGGGCGAGGCCGCGCCCGAGGGTCTGCTCGACGGCGTGCCCACGCATCTGCCGGCGCTGATGCAGGCTCAGAAGGTGTCGCGCAAGGCGGCTGCCGGTCCAGGACGTGTGGGACGAGGTTGCCGAGGAGCGTTCCGAGTTTGAGGCCGAGGCCCCTGGCTCGCCCGAGCGCGAAATGGAGTTTGGCGATCTGCTCTTTGCCCTGGTCAACGTCGCGCGCAAGGAGGGTATCGACGCCGAGAGCGCCCTGCGCGCGAGCACGGCCAAGTTTCGCCGTCGCTGGGCTGCGATGGAGCAGATGGCGGCCGATGCCCACGTGGATCTGGCCGAGCTCTCGACCCACGGCCTCAACGACCTGTGGGATGCCGCAAAGGCGGAGGAGTAAGACTGCGGGAACGACGGGCTGACATGCCTCATCGTTCCCGCTAAATTTTTCGAAAATCAAGTGTATCCCTCGGCTAACTTAGGGCATAATGCAAAAAGTGCGACATGGCTAACTTACGGAGGCGCACTGACGGTGCACGGTCAGCCGGTCGCTTGCATCCACTACGTTTCCAAGTGAGAGGGAGACAACATGAGCGATATTTTGGACGTCTACGGTCGCGAGGTGCTCGACAGCCGCGGCAATCCCACCGTCGAGGTCGAGGTCGTGCTCGAGGACGGCAGCTTTGGCCGCGCAATGGTGCCTTCGGGTGCTTCGACCGGCGCCTTTGAGGCCTGCGAGCTGCGCGATGGCGACAAGGGCCGCTACCTGGGCAAGGGCGTTTCGCAGGCCGTCGAGCACGTCAACAACGAGTGCGCTAACGCCGTCGTGGGCCTCGACGCCTTCGACCAGCGCGCCGTCGATGTCGCGCTGATTGCCGCGGACGGTACCCCCAACAAGACCAAGCTCGGTGCCAACGCCATCCTGGGCGTGTCGCTGGCCGTTGCCCGCGCCGCCGCCGAGTCGGCGGGCCTGTCGCTGTACCAGTACCTGGGCGGCGTCAACGCCCACCTGCTGCCCACACCTATGATGAACATCCTCAACGGCGGCGTGCATGCCGACAATAACGTTGACTTCCAGGAGTTCATGATCATGCCGGTGGGCGCCCCGAGTTTTGCCGAGGGCCTGCGTTGGTGCGCCGAGGTATACCACACCCTCAAGGGCGTGCTGCACGAGGCCGGCCTGGGCGGCGGCGTGGGCGACGAGGGCGGCTTTGCCCCCAACCTTAAGACCAATGCCGAGCCGTTCGAGTACATCACCAAGGCCGTCGAGAAGGCTGGCTTTAAGCCCGGCGTCGACTTCATGTACGCCATGGACCCGGCCTCGACCGAGTTCTACAACGCCGAGACCGGCATGTACGAGCTCAAGGGCGAGGGCGTTGAGTATACGAGCGCTCAGATGGTCGATTACTGGGAGAAGCTCGTCGACACCTATCCCATCATCTCCATCGAGGACGGCATGGCCGAGGAGGACTGGGACGGCTGGGTCGAGCTCACCCGTCGCATTGGCAACAAGGTGCAGCTGGTGGGCGACGACCTGTTCGTCACCAACACCGAGCGCCTCAAGAAGGGCATCGAGCTGGGTGCCGCCAACGCGATCCTGGTCAAGGTCAACCAGATCGGCACGCTCACCGAGTCGCTCGAGGCCATCGAGACCGCCAAGGAGGCCGGTTACGCCTGCATCGTGAGCCACCGCTCCGGCGAGACCGAGGACTCCACGATCGCCGACCTGGTCGTGGGCGTCAACGCCGGCCAGATCAAGTCGGGCGCCCCGTGCCGCAGCGACCGTATCGCCAAGTACAACCAGCTCATCCGCATCGAGGACGAGCTCGAGGGCAGCGCGCGCTACGCCGGCAAGGCCGCGTTCTACAACATTCGCTAGGCACGCGGAGGTCGCGGGGGCGGGGAAGACTCGGATTTGCCTTGCTCCAGCCGGGCGCTGTTGAGCACCATTGGGCGCTGGGCCATATGACTCAGCGCCTTTTTTATGTCGAGCAAAGGCTGGCGAAGGCGGTGCGGGCGCTCGTGCTATAACTAGAATACTTAGCGCAAACAAACCTCAACCGCACAAGGCGCACATGGATCAGATTTACGACAACAGGTACTATTCCGCCGGTTCGCGTGAGCCGTCGCCTCGCCGTGCGCGCACGGTGCAGCTCGGTGGGTCCGCCTACGCCGGCGCCGACCGCTCCATGCAGCGCCCGACAAGTACCTCGCGCCCCGATGCTCAAGTGAATACTTCGACAGATGGACCAGTGCGCCCGGCACGTTCGTCGCATGCTCAGCGCTCGTCGGCTCAAACGCACGATAGGTCGAGCAGGCCTTCGAACCGTTTTTCGGGCTCGGACTTTATGCACTACGCCAACGACAACGCGGTGGTCAAGGCGATCTACGACTTTACCCACGGTCCTCAGCGAGGGCTATTCATCGGCATTGTCGTTGCCCTGGTGCTCGTGAGCCTGTATTTCCCCGTGCGCGATCTGTATGTGGCAAAGCGTTCGAGCGATATCTTGGCCAAGCAGGTCGAGATTCGTCAGCAATACAATGATGGGCTGCAAAAAAGCGTCGACAAACTGCTCTCGGAGGAGGGCATTAAGGATGCGGCGTCCGAGGATCTGGGCCTGGTGATGCCCGGCGAGAAGAGGATTGAAGTGCAGGGTCTGGACGACGATTCGGATGCCTCGTCGACCCAGAAGTCGTCGAACGCCAAGAAGGCCAGCGAAGTTGCCAAGGAAATCGAAGAAGTCGGCAAGGACGCGCCGTGGTACATCCAAGCGCTCGACATGCTGTTTGGGTTTAACGGCGTCGAGGGCCAGACGGTCGTGTCCAACGGCAAATAGCGCCCGGAGGGGAGCCCGCAATGACAAATTGCAAACGCTATAAGGTAGCCGCGATCGACCTGGGAACGGTGTCGTCGCGACTGGTGTTGGCCCAGGTCGAGGGCGGAGCGATTGTGGAATCGTCCAAGCATACCGAGATTACCGACCTGGGCGAGGGCGTGGACGCGACGGGTCGCTTTTGCGAGGCGGCCGTTGAGCGCGTGCTCGCTGCGTGCCGTATGTTTGTGGACGAGGCGCGTACCTTTGGCGCCGCGTGCATCTGCACCACGTGCACGAGCGCCGCGCGCGATGCGTCCAACGCCGCCCTGCTGCTGGACGGCCTGCACGAGCTGGGGCTTGAGCCGCAGGTGATTCCGGGCGAGGTCGAGGCGCGCCTGACGTTTTTTGGCGTGGCGCACGACTTTGCCGGTGAACGCATTATCGTCGCCGATTCGGGCGGCGGCTCCACGGAGCTCGCGACGGGCGTGTATGCGCCGGAGCGCGGGGTCTTTGCGCTGGAAGGGACGCGCTCGCTGGACATTGGCTGCCGCCGCGTGACGGAGCGCTTCTTCTCCGCGTTGCCGCCTGCGGACGGGGAGCTTGCTGCCGCTGCCGCGTGGGCGGGCGAGCAGTTCTCCGCCTATTTTGAGGGCCTGCCCAGCGACTTTGAGCGCGCCGAGCGCCTCGTTGCGGTGGGCGGTACCGTCACCACGCTCGTGGCGCTGGTCCACGAACTGGAGCCGTACGACTCGAGCTTTGTGCACCTGCGCGAGCTTTCGATGGAGCAGATCTCGGCCGCCATCGATTGTATGTCTACGCTGGATGTGGAGGGTATCGCTGCACTGCCAGGCGTGCAGCCCAAGCGCGCGGGCGTGATCTTGGCAGGTGCCGTGGTAATTCGCGAGCTCATGCGAGCCGGCGGCTACAAGACGCTCACCGTAAGCGAGAACAGCCTGCTCGCCGGCATGGCCGCCACCATCAACGAGGTTCTCGACGGCACGACCCCCACCATCTCCTGGACCCCAGAGCTCAGCACCCTCTAAATAAGTTGCGGTGAAATACGGACTAAAATCGCCCTTTCGGGCACCAAACAGTCCCTATTCCACCGCAACTCAACAGTCGGCACCTGGGGACAGTCCTTGCGGGGCGTCCCCACAGCGCCTATGCCAGCTTGTCGATTTGCCCAATCTCCCAAAGCGGAATATTGACGAGCATGCCCTCGTCTCTATATGCCGCCAGGGAGCTCCTCACGCAACGCTCGAGCTTGAATTTTTCGCAGGCTATTTTCAGACTCTTCGCTTTAAGGTTCTCTGCCGCCTTGACCTCAAGCGGAAGCACGGTTCCCGCATGGTCGATGGCAAAGTCGGTTTCGGCATTGCCAGAGGTAGAGGACCAATACGCGGGAGTTTTGTCCTGGAGCAAAAGCTCCTGCGCGACGTATTGTTCGGTCAGCGAACCTTTGAACTCGGTAAAAACAGCGGATCCGTTAAGAACGATGGCCGGAGAGAGACCGGAGAGCGCTCCGAGGATGCCGGTGTCGATGCAGAACAGTTTGAAGCCCGAGAGGTCTTCGTAGCTCGAGAGCGGCGCCTTTAGAGCGGAAACACGTGGCACCTTATGAACGATTCCGTAGTCCGTGAGCCACTGGAGGCTTTCCTCGAAATCGCGTGCGCGCGCTCCGGGGCGAAGGGCGCCATAGACAAACTTCTTGTTCTCTTTGGCAAGCTGGCCGGGAAGGGATTTCCAAACCAACCTCATGCGCTCGATGATGCGGGCGGGTGCATGTTTGCCAAAATCGGATTCGTAAGCCTCGATGATTTGCTGCTGAAGCCTTCGGGCTTCGATGAAGCCGCGTGTCTCGGCGAAAGCGGAGACAACTTCGGGCATACCGCCGACAACAAGGTATTCCTTGAGCAAGTGTTCGAGCTTTTCGGTAACGTTTGCTAGAAGGTTCATGTCTGCGGCAAGGATGGCGTCGGCGAGCGGGTCGCCGTCGACGGCACGAACGAACTCGGCGAACCCCATGGGACGCATGGTGAGCTGGTCGATTTTGCCGACGGGAAATGACTCGTTTTCGCGTCGGAGCGCGAGGCCCATATAGGAACCGGCTGCTACGATGTGGTATTCGGGTGCAAGCTCGTTGAAGTACTTGAGCGAGGTGATCCCGCGCGGGGCCTCTTGGATCTCGTCGAAGATGATGAGCGTGTCTGCTGGCGTTACAGTTTGGCCACGTAGGAGTTCTATCTGGGAGATGATGCGCTTGGGGTCGAGGTCCCCATCGAACAGCGAGCGTGTGCTCGGCTCGAGCATAAAGTCAAAACGAATGACGTTTCGATACTGCTGGCTTGCGAATTCGTTAAGAAGCCAAGTCTTTCCTGTCTGGCGGGCTCCCTTAAGCAAGAGAGGTTTGCGATTCGTCCTTGATTTCCAAGCGATAAGTTCGCTCATAAGCTGTCGCTGCATATTGCCTCCCAACCCTCTCGGTTAGTATAAGGCCATTTGGGTGTTTCCATCGGAAAATGTGCGAGACAACCACGTTTTTCCATCGGAAAATGTGCGAGACAACCACGTTTTTCCATCGGAAAATGTGGTAGGAAACTCATTGGGTGGGCGGAAAAAGTAGTCAAAAAAGCCCCGTCCCAAATGAGCTGCTCTGCAGTTGACGGCGTCCAAAAGAAAGGAGCCCGCATTCCCTGGGGGACACGGGCTCGTAGGCAATACATGGTAGGGGCGGTGGGACTCGAACCCACAATCCTTGCGGCGAGAGATTTTAAGTCTCCTGCGTATGCCAATTCCGCCACGCCCCCGTGAGACTAGAAGTCTAGCACAAGCCGTCCGTTACGCGTTGACGGCCATCGAGTGTTGGCCCGACTTCTCCAGGAACTCCTGGAACTTGGCTTCGTCACCCTTGTTTTGGTACTGCAGGGCCAGCAGGTATTCCAGGCGGCAGCTCTTGACCTTGTCGTCACCGGCCTCCTTGAGCATGCGCTCCAGCTCGGGAATATCGTTGTGGCGCTTGAGGATCATCGTGTCGTACATCAGCTGGCACTCGTGTGCGACTGCCTCGGCCTGACCGCCCTCAAAGCCCTTGATCTCGTGCAGCAGCTCCTTGGACTTTTTGCGGTCCTCCTGGCCAACGTAGTAGTTAAAGGCCTTAATGACCAGGTCGACACGCTGCATCTTGGGCAGGTTGAGTCCCAGCAGCAGGTCGAACATCTCGTCGGCGCGCTTATGGTCCTCGCGCAGCAGATAGGAGTTCAGGCGCAGGTAGTCGCGGTTGTAGCGCGGGTACAGCATGCTGGTGAGTTTGCCGTCGAGCAAACGATCGAACTCGTCCCACTGCTTGGCGGCCATGAGCTGCTGCAGGCGTTTAAACGTGGTGCGTTTTTTGACGCTAAAGAACACCGACACGGCGATGCAGATGATAACGACGGCGGTCCAGAGTGTGCGAGAATCGGGCATATTAGGGTCCTTAGTCGCTCATAAAGCGAGCGGTATGACAACATGTACTAGATGTATTATACGCAGCGCGAAAGCAAACTGGCATAAAAGCTCATCGAGGCCGAGTGCCATCGCTCGCTGCGGTACACTTACCTAAAGTAAACCATGAAGGGAGACATTACCTATGAAGAAGATCGTTTTGGCTTGCGGTGCTGGCGCTGCTACTTCCACGCTCGTTGCCCAGAAGGTCGCCACCCTGCTCGACGCCAACGGTTACGCCGGCAAGTATGAGATTGTGCAGTGCGCCATCTCCGAGGCCAAGGACTACTGCGACGAGGGCGCCGACCTGCTGATCGCCACCACCGTTGCCCCCGAGGGCCTCACCTGCCC
Organism: uncultured Collinsella sp.; assembly: GCA_902465115.1. Lineage (GTDB taxonomy): Bacteria > Actinomycetota > Coriobacteriia > Coriobacteriales > Coriobacteriaceae > Collinsella. Next base: position 5,121 of record CABQMC010000004.1, on the reverse strand, counting down.
GTACGTGAGTGGCGTGCCCTTCATGACCGGCATGAACCGCGTCGCTGCTGAGAAGGCCGTTCTCGACGTCATGGCTCAGTAGGCGCTGACTGTATGAGTGAGCAGAACGCCAATCCGGTCGAGCTCTTTGACATGCGCGTTGCCCATGTGGGCATTAACGCTGCCGACCCGGCAGACGCCTTGGAGATCGCGGAGCTGTTCTCGACGATGATGGGCCTGCCCGTCATCGAGACCCCGGTTTCGTACTTTAACGATTCGCTGGTCGAGATCATGAAGCAGAACGGTCGTGGCACCAAGGGCCACATCGGCTTTGCCGTCAACGACATCGATGCGGCTGAGAAGTGGTTTGCCGAGCGCGGGCTCGAGGTCAACGAGGAGTCGCGCGCGCTGCTACCCGACGGTGGTACCAAGCTCGTGTACTTTAAGCGCGAGTTCGCCGGCTTCGCCGTGCACCTGTGCCGCGAATAGCGCACAAGCTGTCATAGCTAGCAAAAAGGGATAGGGCTGCGTGGCCCTATCCCTTTATTTATGCCGAGGGGCTTCCTACCGCGGCAGGCGAATCGTAAAGCGGCTGCCGACGCCCTCGACCGAGGTCACGCCGATGACGCCGCCGTGGCTATCGACGATCCACTTGGCGATGGCGAGCCCCAGGCCCGAGCCCTGCGCTCCGGCATCGCGCGCGTTGTCGGCACGGTAGAACCGCTCGAACGCGTGAGCTGCGGATTCCTGGTTCATGCCGATGCCTTCGTCCTCAACACTTATGTCGATCGTGCCCATGCCCGCATTGGGCGTTATGCCAAATGTGACGGTCGTTCCCGCATCCGAGTACTTGGCGGCGTTTTGCACGATCACGCGCAGAGCCTGCTTCACGAGCGCCACGTCAACGGGCGCATCGCAGCGCGGGTCGCTGACAAGCGCAGCGTCAAAAGCCAGCCGATACGTGTGCTCGGTATCGATCATCTGCGATTCTTCGCATACCTCGTCGACCAGTGCGGCCAGGTTGGTATGCGCACGCCGCAGGACCGTGCGCCCGGCATCGCCGCGCGCCAAAAACAGCAGCTGCTCCACGAGCTCCTGCATGTGCTCGCTTTCGGCCTTGAGGGACGCGATGGATTCCGCCAGCACGTCCGGGTCGTCTTTGCCCCAGCGGTCGAGCATGTTCACGTAGCCCTGAATCACCGCGATGGGCGTGCGCAGCTCGTGGCTTGCATCGTTGACAAAGCGCATCTGCTGCAGCTTGGCCTCTTGCATCTGGCGCAGCAGGCGGTTGAGTGCGACCTCGATGCTTGCCAGGTCGGCGTCGCCGGTGGTGACGCTCGGCGAGTCGACGCTCGCGCGCTCGATGGCTTGCTCCAGCGTTTCCATCTTGCCGCCGGAGAGCTGCATGCGGCCGAGCTCGTCCACGCGCAGGGCCAGGTCGTTGAGCGGCGCCATGGTGCGGCGCACACGGCGAGCGCCGCCGAGCATATCGAGCATGCTGATGACCTGCCAACCTACAACAACGATATAGAGGGGCCAAAGTGCGATGAGGTCCTGCGCGAGGGGGAAGGTCTTGCTGGTACGCGCAAGCTCGACGGTATAGGTGAGCGTTGTCGGGTCCCAGCCGCGCGCGGGCGTCAGCGACATGCCGTGAACGGTGGTGCCGGGGATCCATCCTGCGGTAAACGCGCCGTCGGGCAGCGTCTGGTTGTATCCATAGACGAGGATCGCCGCCGCAATCACCATCAGCAACAGATCGAGCCAGACGTAGCTCATCAAGCGGCGCCACATGTAGCTCCAGTTGATGGCGCGCGCGATGGAGGTGACACGCTTGGCCTCGGCGTTACGCGCGGCAGACATAGCCCACCCCGCGCACGGTCTGGATGATGCGGGTACCACCGGCGTCCTCGATCTTGGCGCGCAGGTGCGCGATGTGCACGTCGACGTTGTTGGTGTCGCCCACGTATTCGTAGCCCAGCGCCTCGTGCGCGATGCGCTCGCGCGTGAGCACGGTGCCGGCGTGCGCCATAAGCAGGGCGAGGACGTCGAACTCGCGGGCCGTGAGCACGATGGGCGAGCCGCCGACCGTGACCTCACGCCGGTCGGGATCGAGCGCAACCGAACCCACGGTGAGCGCGGCGGGGGAGGGCGAGGCGGAAGCCTGGGCCGAGTCGCCGGCCGGGGGTATCGCAGCGGCGTCTCCGCCCGCGCCGGCCGCCATGCCCGTCTCGGCGCCGGCGCCGGAAGCCGCCCGCACGGCCTCCGAGCGCTTCAGCGCCACGCGGATCCGTGCGAACAGCTCCTCAATCGCAAACGGCTTGGTCAGGTAATCGTCGGCACCGGCGTCGAGCCCGGCCACCTTGTCCATCACGGCATCGCGCGCGGTGACCATGATCACCGGCACATCCTTGTGTTTGCGTACGCGCCGCAGCACCTCCATGCCGTTGAGCTGCGGCAACAGCACATCGAGCAGAATCAGATCGTAGTCGCGCTCCAGCGCCAGGTCCACGGCGGTGCGGCCGTCGGCGGCGTGCTCCACCTGGTAGCCCTCGTGCTCCAGCTCGAGCGTCACAAAGCGGGCGATTTTCTCCTCGTCCTCTACGATCAGGATCCGTGCCATGCGTGCCCCCGTCTGAGATTACTTGTCGTCGTTGAGATTTTGCTTGATGTCGTCCGCGGCATCGGCAGCGTGATTCATAAGGTTGTTGATGCTGCCGGGCACGTCGCCGTCGCTATCGATGCGGTAGCGCATGCCAAAGAACAGGCCAATCAGCATCAGCCAAATCGTGGCGCCCCAGGCAAACAGGGCGATGATGGGGATCAGGATGGGGATGTTGAGGATGATCGCATCGCGGCGCGTGGCGATAAACTTGGTGTCCAGACTCAGGCGGAAGAGCTTTTTGAGGTACTCCCACACGCTGTCCATCTTCTTGGAGAAGTCGGTCTTTTCGCTCGACTTTTCGTAGGCGGCCTGCGCGGCGACCATCTCGGCCGAGGGCTCATTGACTGGCGCGGACTCGGTGGCGGCGTGCGCCGACGTGGTCTGGGTCTTGCCCTGCGACTCGAGCCAAATGATGGCATCCAGGACGTTGCCGTCGGCGGCGTCGAGCGCGGCCTTGGCATCGGTGTAGCTCACGTTGCACTTGGTGCGGATGGTTTCAACTTTTTCGAGGTCGTCCATGACCTGTCCTTTCGTTCGATGGGCACGACGCCGGGCGATCTGCCCGGGCGCGAGCGTTGCGTTCGGCGGCCTGCGTGGCGCCGCCCCGCCCTTGGTCGAACTCTATAGTGCAGGTTATAGATTAAGCGATTCTTGAGCCAAGATTAATGTTGGATGAGTTTTTGGGTAGCGGTGGGAAAAGTATTAGACCTCGATAGCGGGGGATGTGGTGTCGGTGCAAAACGGCGTCAAAGGTTGGTCGAGCAGGCGGTTTCTCCATTGATGTCCGCACGACATGTGACACTTACCCTGCCGCCCTGCTCTGCCGCGGTGGCATATACCCGAACAGCGACCCTCTAAGGAGTTCGATACCAATGAGCGACAACACCAAGCATCTCGCAAAGAAGTGCGTCAAGGACGCGGGGCCGTGCCTCGCGCTGTGCCTTGCCGGCGCAGCGGTCGCGCTGCTGGCTGTTCTGGGGCCGTTTGATGTGCTCCGAAGTGCCAGTTCTCTGCGCGTTTGCATGGCTCTTGCCGGCACCATGATGACCGGCGGCGTGCTCGATCTGATCTTTTGGGTGTTTGACCCGTTTGGATGGAAGAGCGAGGGGTAGGTCCCAAAGGATGGAAGGGCTGGAACGGTTGACTTAGTGATCGTGCAGAATGTGGGCTAGCGACTTACAGGGAAGTGGTGATCCGATGACGGTCTATGTGACGGGCGATATTCACGGCGGCCTCGACATGCAAAAGCTGCGCGACTGGGATCTTGGGGATGGTCTGACAAGTGACGACTATCTCATCATCGCGGGCGACTTTGGCTTTCCGTGGGATTTCTCTGCCGAGGAATGTGCCGACATCGCCTGGCTGGAGTCGCGCCCCTATACCGTGCTGTTTGTCGACGGCAACCACGAGCGTTTCGATCACTGGTCGGAGCGCCCCATGGAGTTGTGGCACGGCGGGCTGACGCAGCGCCTGTCGGATACCTCTCCCATACGGCGCCTGACGCGTGGCGAGACTTTCGAGCTCGATGACTCAATGATCTTTACCATGGGCGGCGCCACGAGCGTGGACAAGGAATATCGCATTCCGTATTCCAGCTGGTGGCCGCAAGAGCTTCCGGACGAGCGCAACTTTGAGGAGGCGCGGGCAAAGCTCGACAGCGTGGGCTGGAAGGTCGACTACGTGATCACCCACACCTGCTCCACGCGCATGCTTTCGCCCACGCTTTATCCGGCACCCGGCTGGAATTACCCCGCCGTTGATCGGCTTACGGCATTTTTCGATGAGCTGGAAGACCGCTTGGATTACAAGCGCTGGTACTACGGGCATTTTCATCGGGATGCCAACCCTGCCGAGCGCCATACCGTGCTCTACGACTGCATCGTTCGCCTGGGCGACGAACTCCAGCCCTGGGATGTCGCGTAGGGGCGGGGTGGCTGGCTACTCGACCGTTACAGTGATGTTTTCCCGATGCGTACGGATAACATCCCAGCTAAAGTGCTCAACCAGCTGCTCGGCAGAGCGCGGTGTGGCGTCCGGCGCGATGCCTGTTTGCCCGGTGAGCCAGCCCAGCAGTGCCTCGGGCGCGCCAAAGCGGGCGCGGAGCTCGCCCAGGTCCAGGTCGCGGTCGCGCTTGGAAAGGCGGCGGCCGTCCGGCGACATGAGCAGCGGAATGTGCGCGTAGTGCGGTGTGGGAAGTCCCAGCAGATGCTGCAGGTAGATTTGGCGGGGCGTGGAGCCCAGCAGATCGCATCCGCGCACGACCTCGGTGACGTCCATGGCAGCGTCGTCGACCACCACGGCTAGCTGGTAGGCAAAAACGCCGTCGCTGCGGCGCACCAAAAAGTCACCGCACTCGGTGGCGAGTGCTTCGCATTGGGCTCCGTACGTGCGGTCCACGAATTCGATCACGTCGCTGGCGAGGTCGTCGACGGTGGGCACGCGCAGGCGCGTGGCCGGAGCACGCAGGGCACTGCGGCGGG
>CABQMC010000003.1 GCA_902465115.1 uncultured Collinsella sp. | reverse complement strand
GCGACATCTCGCACAGCAGCGCCCGCCGGCACCACCGCCGACGGGCGCTTTTCTACCTAGTCATTGGGGACGTTCTTAAATGACTAGTTGGATGGGGTCGGGATTGGAGCTGGGGAGATAGCGGATTTCTAGCTCTATGCCGAGCGCCTGCAGTTCTTTGAGGGCAGCAACGTCTGCGTCGCTCACGGCAACCGCGGGCGTTATGGGGCGCTTGCCCTCCCCTGCCTGCATATGGCCAATGCTGATCTTGGTGATCGGCACTCCACCCTTAACCAGCGCGAGTGCATCCGTGGGCGACGCCACCATGATGAGAATCCATTGGCGCGGCGTTGCGGTATGAATGATGTCGACAGTCCTTTGCACCGAGAAAAACCGCGTCCAAACGCCTTCTGGCGCCGCCACCCTCATGGGTGCCCATTGGCGCGAATCCGCCGCGATCTCATCGTTGACGATCAGGACAAGGTTGGAACCAGTCGCCTCATTCCACAGCTCAACGTCTTGCCCGTAAATAAATCGGTCATCGATGCGTGTGAGAAGAATCTTGGGTTGAGCCATCGCTGCCCCATTCTCTTTGAGACCCGTAAGAGCAAGACATCACGTCTCCAATATTAGTGCATTTAAAGTGAGAAAAGCCGTCAGAACCCTTGCGCGGATGTGCGATGTCCCGTATCATAGACAGCCGTTGACGCCTCAGTTGCGTCATCATATGGCCGCCAGCGTAGCTCAGTTGGTAGAGCACCGCTCTCGTAAAGCGGGGGTCACCGGTTCGAGCCCGGTCGCTGGCTCCATTGCACAAGATAGCCGCCTTTAGGCGGCTTTTTTGTTGTCGATTATGGGCGCGCGCCAATCCACGCATCGCCACGTCGATCGCTTCCTACTCAAAAACAGAAACCCCACCAAACGTGATTTCCCTTAGGGAAACACGTTTGGCGGGGTCGTAGCGTGATTCCCCTAGGGGAATCACGCCATCAGACGAACAGCTCAACCGAGCAGTTCGTTACTCCTCCCAGTAAGCGTCGGCAAGCAGCTTACTCGGCAAACGCATTACCAAAGCTGTTGCCGCCCACCTACGTCTCGACTAGGGTAAGGTCGGGACTGAACACGACAACGTCGGCGTCGCGCCCCGACATAATGCTACCGCACTTGTCGTCGGCTCTAACCATAAGCAAACAACCGATGCCGGGGCTGTCGCCCAAGCTCTTACAGCTCGGTCACGACAACGCCGTTGTAGACCTCGTCCCAACGGTCCATGACCAGATGGCCGGTCATAGGATCCATGGCGTTGAGCTTGCCGCAAGTGTTGGCGGTACGCAGCACCGTCTCGTCGTCTGCGCCAGCAGCAATGGCATGCGCAAAGCCAGCGATAGTGGAGTCACCAGAGCCCGTGGCGTTAACCGCAGGGATATCGGGCGTCTTTGCGCGGAACGCACGGCCGTTGTGGAAGCCAACGGAGCCGGCAGCGCCCATGGACACGACGACCCAGGGGATATCGGAGAAGCGGGCATCAGAAGCGAGCGCAGCACGGAGCTCATCCACATCGTCGGTGGTAAAGCTCGTGCCCAGAAGGCCGTTGATCTCGGTCAGGTTAGGCTTGACCAGCTCGGGTTTAATTTCGGACTTAAGGGCGGCCTCGAGCGAAGCACCCGAGGTATCGAGCAGCACCTTGGCGCCGGCGTTCTCGGCAATGCCCGTGATCTTGGCATAGTAGTCTGCCTCGACACCGCGGGGCAGCGAACCCGAAATGGTTACGACGTCGGCCTTGCCCGCAAGCTCGGTAAACTTGGCGGTAAAGGCATCGAGCTCCTCGGGGGCAATTGTCGGGCCGCTCTCGAGCAGCTCGGTCTGGTTGCCGGCGTGGAGTATGTTGAGGCAAATGCGAGTCTCGCCCTTGATGGGCACAAAGTCGTTGTTAATACCGCTGGCGTCCATGAGCTCAGCCATGTAGGCGCCCATGTGGCCGCCGAGCAGACCGGTTGCCACAACGTCGTCGCCCAGCTGACCCAGCACACGGGCCACGTTGAGGCCCTTGCCGCCGGCAGTCTTTTCGGGCGTCACACGGTTAACGTCGTCGATAATGAGCTCATCGAGCTGATAGCGCGTATCGACAGACGGGTTCATCGTAACGGTGAGGATCATTTTTAGCTCCTTATCTCGCAGGCTCCTTATGCCTCGCGATACGAGTCGACAATACGGAATTACAGAATCTCAATCGTGAACGAGCGAACGACGGTCTCCTTGGGTTTAGCGACAAGGCAGCCGCGCTTATGCTCAAGTACGTCGTCCTCATCGGAACAGGTCGAAAGGCCGCCCCAGGGCTCAACCGCCACAAAATCGCCCTCGGGCTTACTCCACACAATGAGATACGGAAAGCCCTCAAAGCTCAGGCGGACGCCCTTGTCCTCCCCCTTCTTGGAAAGCGTGACCTGACGGCTCTCGAGCACATCAAAGATGGTCTCCGCAAAATCGAAGAGCTCATGCGACAGAGGCAGTGTCTTTCCCACCATGGGGTTCTTGGAGCGATTGGTCACGTCAATCAGGCCAGTCGAGGGGACGGCAGTGCAAAGCTCCGCAGCCTCGTCCTTCTCAAAGCGCAACTCGTAGTCCGTATAGGCCTCGCCCTCATCGAGCGGACACCTAAAGCCGGGATGACCGCCGATAAAGAACGGCATGTCCTCGGTTCCCTCGTTGGTCACCTCATAGGAGACGCGCACGGCAGCGTCCTCGAGCGTATAGCGAGCGACAAGCTTAAACGGATACGGATAATCGCTCAGCAGCGCGGCGTTATTCTCCGAAGCCAGGCACATCACCAGCTCGTTTTCGCCTTGGCTCAGCAGCTTCCACTCCTGTTTGCGCGCAAACCCGTGGCGAGCGAGCTTTACATGATGCCCGGCAAACGTCATGGCGCTGTTGTCGCGCAAGCCTCCGCAAATCGGGAAGCAAATCGGTGCTTGGCCGGACCACACGGCGGGATCGCCCTGCCACAAGTACTCGCGACCTCCAGCCTCAATCGAGGTAAACGAACCACCAGCCGTGGACACCTTAATAGAAATCGAATCGTTGGAGAGAGCGTATTCCATTGCCCATCCTTTCGAACAACTGCTTTTGCTCGCAAGTACCTGTCTCGGCCCTGACCAAAGGACAAACCCGCACGTTCACCGATGCATCCGGTATCCCAGGCATGCAACGGGGCACCATACAGACATTGATGCAATTACAGCTGAAAGGCCTTCTTATGCGAACCATCATCCTCTATGCCTCGCGCCACCACGGCAATACGAAAAAGCTCGTGGACGCCATCGTCGAGGCGCACCCCGAAATCGATACCCTCGACGTCAAGGCGCTTGGCAAAAACGAGTACCCCGACCTGCACGAATACCATCTGATTGGCGTCGCCACGGGCATCTATTACTCCGAAATCGACAAGGACATGGCACGCGTGCTCACGAACGTGCTGCAGCCGCAGAACAAGGTGTTTGGCCTTATGACCTACGGTGGCAAAAACAAGTGGTACGGCAAGGATATCGATGGTATCTGCCGCATGAGGCAGGCCATCTTTATGGAGGTCTACGGCTGCCCCGGCTTTGATACGTGGGGGCCGTTCAAACTCACCGGCGGTGTCCAAAAGGGACACCCGACCGCTGAAGAAATTAAGGGCGCCGTCGACTTCTTCGACAAGATCGAAGACGAGTACGGCGACATCATCGTCGAAGAGTATGCCAAGCGCGAGAAGCGTCTAGCCTACGAGAAGGAGCATCCTGCAGGAGGCCTGGTGGCCGGCGTCAAGCGCACGGCAAAGAAGATCGCTAACAAGCTGTAACTGTAAAGGTGCTTTTGAGCGTTTAACCCATACGGCGGGTCCGAGCAGATTCGGGCCCGCCGTTTTTTCTATCGTTACTCGGTAAAGGCGTTGCCGACGCTCTGACCGCCAACATACGTCTCGACGAGGGTGAGCTCATGGTCGAACACGACAAAGTCGGCGTCGCGACCTGGCATGATGCTGCCGCACTTATCCTCGATGTGCGCAGAGCGAGCCGGCACCTCGGTTGCCATGCGAATGGCGATATCGGCGCTGGCGATGCCCCAGTCGACGATGTTCTTGACGCCCTGGGCAAGCGTGAGCACCGAGCCGGCAATGCTCTTGCCGTCGGCGAGCCAGCACAGGTTGTCCTTCATGATGACGTCCATGCCACCACTGGTGTAGCTGCCCTCGGGCATGCCGCCGCAACCCAGGCAGTCGGTAATGAGCACCGTGTGCTGCCAGCCCTTGGCCTGCAGCAGCGCCTTGATGGCAGCAGGGTTAACGTGCTTGCCGTCACAGATGATCTCGGCGTAGGTCTCGGGCGTGGACATGGCAGCGCCCACGACACCGGGCTCACGGTGATGCAGCCCGCGCTGGCCGTTATAGGTATGCGTAAAGCAGCTGGCACCGGCGTTGATGGCAGCGATGCACTCATCGTAGGTGGCGTCGGAGTGACCGATGCTGGTCACCACACCCTTGGCGTTCAGAGCAGCCGCATAAGCAGCGGCACCGTCGCGCTCGGCCGCCATGGCGCTCTTGACGATGCGACCACCCGCAGCCTCCTGCCACTGATCAAAGATCTCCTCGGAGGGATCGATAAGATAAGCGGGGTTCTGCGCGCCCACGTGCTTCATGGTAAAGAAGGGGCCCTCCAGGTAGATGCCCTGAATGCGAGCACCGCAGAAGTCGGGGCCGCGACCCTCGTCCGCCTGAGCGATGGCGGCGCAGGCGTCCTTGATCTGCTCGACGCCATCGGTGAACGTCGTGGGCAGCCAGCTGGTGGTACCGCGACGGGCGAGCTCGGTCGAGCTGATATCGATGCCCACGGGATCATTATCGGTAGTTGAGTGGTTGTAGAAGCCATGGATGTGAGTATCGACCATACCCGGTGCGATCCACGACCCCGTGTAGTCCTTAATCTCGCAAGAGGGCTCGTCGGCCTGCCAGGCGCCAAAGACGCCATCCTCGACCATAAGATAGCCGCCCAGTTGCGGGCCTGCCGGCAAGAAGAACTTGTCAGCCTTAATTGCGTACGTGCTCATATGCACTCCTTGCTTCTAAAGCAGTTGACTGTGGTGATGCTATACCCAGCTCAGGTAAAACAAAAAGCGCCCGCCCGCCGTTATGAGCGGACGGGCGCCCTTACAGAGGGACGCGATTAAGCGGTGAAGGGGTGAATCGTCACGCCCTTGACCACGCGGTTGACCGTGCCGGTGGGGCTCGGCGTATCGGGCGTGTTGCCCACGCGCACGGAGTTGAGCAGGCTGATGGCCTGGGCAAACATCACGAACGGCAGAGCGAGGTAGCCCTCGGGAAGCGCTTCGTAGCCCTTAAAGGTGAAGGACTCACCCTCATAGACGGTAGCACCTTCCTGCTGAACGGCGATGGTGTGCTGAGCGATTTCGTCGCCACCGATCTCGTTGAGGATGTCGATGTCGTACTGACGGGTGTAGGCGTCGTTGTTGACGAACACGAAGACGAGCGTCTTATCGTCGACGAAGGACTTGGGTCCGTGACGATAGCCCATGGAGGTGTCGTAGGAAGTAGCGACCAGACCGTGAGCGAGCTCGAGGATCTTGAGCTGGCTCTCCTGGGCAAGGCCACCAAAGGAGCCAGAACCCAAGTAGGTCACGCGGTTGAAGTCGCCAGCCAGGTAATCGGCGATCTCAGACTCACGAGAGATGACCTCCTCGCCCATCTTGGCAATCGTCTCGACCCACTCGGCCTTCTGCTCGTCAGAGGCAGTGTCGAAAATAAGGGTGGAGAGCAGGGTCATGCAGGAATAAGAGCCAGTCATGGCGAAGCCCTTGTCGTTGGCGCGCGGAATGAGCAGCGTCAGCGCATTGGGATCATCGGCAGACTCGACGGCGAGCTTGCCCTCGGGAGCGCAGGTGATGTTGAGGAACTTGACGTTGTGGACGAGCTCCTTGGCAACGGCAACGGCGGCAAGGCTCTCGGGGCTGTTGCCAGAACGGGCAAAGGAAACCACGAGCGTGGGATCCTCGGCGCGCAGGAAGTCGCGCGGGGCGCTCACGATGTCGGTCGTGGCGATGGGCTTAAAGTCGTAGAGATCAGTGTTGCCAGCGTGACGCAGGTACGGGGCGCAGGTATCGCCAACGTAGTCGGACGTACCGGCACCGGTGAAGACAACGGACAGACGACCCTCGCCCATAGCGCGAGCCTCGGCCAGGAAGACCTCGATGGCCTCCTTGTTCTCGCGATAGATGTTGAGCGTATCACGCCAAAGCTCGGGCTGCTGAGCAATCTCGGCCGTGGTGATCTGGGCGCCGAGCTCGGTGAGCTCCTCGACACTCTTCTCGAACATTTCTAATACCTCTTTCTTTACTAAATTGTCTGATATACAAAGACTCAACCTGAAAAGTCAAATCGAGTAGTAGTCATAGGCTGTTTTTCTTTCGTTAGCACTCGTATCCGATCACACAGTATCTCGATAGTGAGAGATTCTGTACTTGAACTTGTCCGCGCGAGCCACCGAAAGCGTGAACTCGACAACATCATTTTGGGTGTTGTGAGTAGTTCGGACTATGTCCAGAACTGGCGCACCCTCACTAATACCTAGAAGCCGAGCGTCACATGGACGTGCTATACCCGCAGAGAACTCCTCATCCGCTACTCGAATTTTCTGCTGATAATCCTGCTCAATGACATCGTAAAGGGGCTTCTGTTCGAGTAGAGGACGCTTGAGTGAAATAAAGAGCCTTGCTGGAAGATAGCTACGCTCAACCATCATAGGTATACCATCTGCCATCCGTAAACGTTTGAGTTTTAATACCTTTTCACCCAAACGAATCCCCATTTGTATCGAGAGCGTTTTATCTGCTTCCATTTCACAGAACTCTAAGATGGTTGTTTCTGGCCGCCGGCCCATCGCTTTCATCTGTTCAGTAAAACTGTACGATTGGGTAAGATTTGTTGCTTGAGCCAGTCGATCGGCAACAAACGTACCGCGACCTTGTTTTCGTACAATCCGACCAAGATACTCAAGTTCCTGAATTGCAAGTCGGACAGTCGATCGCGAAAGCCCGTAGCGTTCGGCAAGTTCACGTTCGGACGGAATCAAATCACCTGGCTGATATTCATGATCAATTTTCTCGATCAGAATATCTACGAGCTGGTCATATAGCGGTTGTCTGTGCCTCTTGCACGTCATGATATTCTCCACGTAATGAGCAATTGACCAATACTTCAGCCTTCAGGTAACGCACCAACATGTCCAATAAATGGGCTAATAGCGACACTACATCTCATCGTCTTCATCAATGTCAGCACTCTCGAGTTTCTTGAGATCGACTCCCTCACGACCAACGACCCGTGCGCGTTCGGCAAGTTCATCAAGCGTTGGGTCTCCAAACGCACGCGTCATAACGAGCTCCACCAACATAGGTAGATTTGTTCCGGTGACAACGGTCACGTTATCGAGCTCAGTCGTCATTGGGATAGCTTGATTGAACGGAGTACCGCCAAGCAAATCAACAAACACCAATACGCCATCACAAGCTTGACGCATCTTGGCAATGCAGGTTCGCAAATCATCACCAAAAGTAACCGCCTCCGAGCCCGCAAAAGGAACTACCTCAAAATTAGGCTGTTCGCCGGCGACCATATCCACAGCGCTTTTCAAACCAGGTGCAAACTGACCGTGACCAGTTAGTACAAATCCAATCATTCTATCTACCTTTCTACCGTTCGCTTTCTCTAGCCAAAGAACCCCTCAAAAGGGCTCTTACGACCACTGCATCATTAAAGTTTAGTGAGTATTTTGTTTTATCGTGGGAGGTCTGTGAGCGTCTCTAAGCTGCTTTTCAAGGTTGCGATATCTACGTGCTTCGCCCTTGTTCCCGCTGCTCTCATATTGATATGAAAGCAGCAGATAGAGCTTTCCGCGTAACCCAAGGTCGTTCGTATCCAGCATAGCTTCCATCTCATCGATCTTATCATGCCGACGGCAAAAGACTATGTCGTAGGTCAATTGACTGTCCGCCAAAATGCCCTTCGACACGATGGGGCGCATCTCTTCCAACATGGACGCCGCCCGCTTCCGGTCACCCGTCTTGATATAGAAATTAAAGGCGCGAACCGCAAGCTGTCGACGTTGTTTATCGCTGCACGACATCTCCAGCAAGTGGTCCAGCATTCGATCCGCATATGCGTCCATATCAGCAGCTTCATAGATGGTGAAACGCAGGTAATACTGCTTATACGTAGACATTACTATACGCGCAAGTTTGCGATCGAGCAGGTCTATGCAATCTTGGTATAAGCCCAAGTTAAACAATACCTGCAATTTCATATCGAAGTATTTTTTCGCTCCTTCGGTCACAGCGAAATAGGCCAAGACAACACAAATGAACAGGACGATCCAAAATGGCATTGCACTATATTCCCTTCAAGGCAGCCTTAAGGAATTAATCGAACACGATGACTGCATAACCGCCTATGAACAGCGGTGTCCGACAAAACAAAAGAGGCGCACACTCCAGGGGATATGGCGATAAAGTCGCCTTGGAGGTGTGCGCCACGTCTCAATTGAGGCTCAAATGCCGTGACAATATGGGGTACTTAGCCCTTGCAAATGATACCGAATGCACCCAAGGCAATGGACAGAACCAAGACGATAAAGATGGCCTTCGTCGAGGTCATGCCCTTCTTACCGAGGAGCCAGTATACAAAGCCGACGAGTGCGGCAGGAACCAGCTTGGGGCAAATCATATTGCAGATGTTCTGCAAGTCAACGGTAACGCCGCCAATAACAGGCTTCGCTGCAATAACGATACCGACATTGGTTGCGACCAGAGCACCGACCATAAAGACACCCATTACGGAGGCCGCGTCGGTCAACGCGTTCAGGCGATCGCTCATGGTGGTGACGAGCTTCATACCCTGCTCATAGGCCATGTGGGTCTGCTTGCAGCGGAACCAGTCAACAAGAATGTTAACGGCAACCCAGATGAAGATACCCAAGGGGTTGCCGTTCATGGCCATATTGGCAGCCAGGGCGCCGAAAATGGTCGGGAGCAGCGAACCGAAGATGGAATCGCCGATGGAAGCCAGCGGTCCCATGAGACCAGTCTTGAGACCGGCAACAGCCTCGAGGCCCTCAATGCCCTCCTCTTCCTCGATCGCCAAATCGATACCGGTGATGATCGTGTTGAGGAAGTTTGAGGTGTTGAAGAACGGTGCGCACTGGGCGCGGCAGGCTTCCTTTAGCTCCGGCGTGCCGTCGCCGTACAGCTTACGCAGTGTGGGCAGGATAATCCAGAGATAACCAGAGTGTTGCATGCGCTCGTAGTTCCAACCATCCTGGAAACCAAACAGGTTACGACGGTTGATCTGCGCAAGGTCGTCCTTGGTAATCTTGTAGCCAGTGGTGCCATTGGCGAGTTTCTCATTAGAGCTCATCGTCGTCGTCTCCCTCCGCAGCGCCAGCAGCAGCGACGGGACGCTGGTTGTTCTTGTAGTACAGCAAAGACAGAGCAAAGCCAATAATAGCGATCGCCAGCATCGACATGTTATTGAACATACCGACCATATCCACGGCGCCCTTACCAAGCGCGGCGTTCACAGCGACGATGTTGGTGTTGAGGTTAATGATGCTCGTGAAGGCCGTACCAAACAGGGCGGCGATTACAAAGCCGAGCAGCAGGTAGGCGACGTGCTTTTTGACTGGCAGGTAACGGAGCAGGATGGCGAAGCCAACGGCGGGCAAGGCACCGCCAGCAACAGACAGACCGTCACCCAGCCACTTCAAGTCGCCGTTAAGGGCGGTGGTGATGCCCTCGACCAAGCCCTGGCCAAATGCGAGAGCCAGGAAGACCGGAATCATGCGGGACAACATCCAGGAAACGGCACCGAGCAAGTAGTGTACGTTGTAGGCGCCCCAGTTCATCTTCTCGATATCGGCATCGCACATGTGACCGAAGAACGTGTTGGCGAAACGACCGGCGATATCGGTGTAAACGAGAATGGCAGCGACAGGTACGCCGATAGCGGCAAGAGCCGTCTCGGGATTCATGCCCGCGCCCACGGCAAAGGCCGTGGCGACCAGAGTGCCGGAGTTGGCATCGATACGAGAGGCGCCGCCAAAGGTACCAACGCCCAGGACGGTGAGCTGCATGCTGCCGCCGATAAACAGGCCAGTCTGTAGGTCACCCATAATCAAACCGGTAATCATACCAGAGAAGACGGCTGAGCCGGCACAGGTGTACCAGTTCAGCTCATCCAGAATCTGATAACCCGCATACAGGGTTAACAGAAGAATCTGCCACCAAGCAATCATGGTTAACTCCTTATTTAAGGTGTAACAGTTTCTACAATACCAATACGCTTATATAAACCGCGCATCCCCCTTCACGGCCTAGCGTTAATTCGACTAGAGCGTGAAAGCCTCTGGGTTATCCTGCGGCGTCAGCTGAATGACAACAGGAAGATTATCGGCCTTGAGTTTGGCAAATGCATCAAGGTCCCCCTGGTCGCAACTAATGTTGCGAGACAGCTTCTTGACCGGCTCCATTGTCGTCATATTACCGACGATGAGCTGCTCAAGCTTAACACCTTGCTCCAAAAGTCGAACGTAGACCTCAGGCTTTTTCGCAACAATAAAGAGACGTTGCGCATCATATTTGCCAGCAGTGATGTTGGCAGCGGCCTTGTCGACAGGAAGCACGGACAACTTCACAGTTGCCGGGCAAGCCATGCGAAGAACCTGCTTTTGGGTAGCATCTTGCGATACCTCGTCGTCAACTACCATGAAGCGGCTTACCTGACGGGCGTTAGACCAGAGGTTTGCCACCTGTCCGTGAATCAAGCGAAAGTCGACTCGTGCGCCTACAATCATTTCTACTCAACTCCTTCTTGTTCAAGTGTACGGATAACGGGCTCAGAGCGAAGGGAGATTTTCGCATCATACACGCCCTCTGTTTCGAACATAACGAGCTCATTGGTACCAGGGTGCAATAAACCGTGCGGAACATAGAGCGTCATGATGGGACCCTTATCCCAAAAACGTCCGACATTCGTTCCGTTTACGAATGCCACACCCTTTCCAAAACCCGTAGTGTCGATAAAGGTATCAGCCGGCTCAGATATATCAAACTTTGCGCGGTAAAAGGAAGGTTGCCCCTCTACCCAGCCGGCGGAATAATCAAGATTATCGATGTTATCGAGTGGCAGACAACGCATCTCCCAACCGGTAACAAAGTGAAGATCAACGCAAACTCCTGTCCTAATGCCCTTATGCTGCGTATCAGCGAGCAATTTGTGACCATAATTGACGCGACCCATATCCTCGGTCAGAACATCCAGGCGGTTTTGTTCACAGGGAAGAACGCAGTGAATATCTTCCCCGATGTGCTCCTGATACTGCGTCGCCACTTTGTCACCGTTCACAAACACCTGTGCACGGTCGCGGGCGTCAATAACCCGAATACGCTCTTCATCTGCACGGTCACGCTCGACAGTCGTGGTATATAACGTATATCCATACGACTGACCCATCTCTTCCATGGGCATAGGATATTGAGCTTCAATCGGCTCCGAAAGAATATCGAGCACATTAAAGAGACTTACGCGCTCACTCACCGAAATATCGGGCATGGAAAACGTCTTTTTTGTTAACGGCTTGCTTTGCGCGATATCGGGATACAGCTCGTGAACTGTCCTTTGAATTGCGAAGTATTTCTCGGTCGGGTTGCCCTGTTCGTCCAATGGAGCATCGTAGTCATATGATGTCACCTGGTGCAGGTCATGCGTATGGCGTGCAGAACATCCGTTCATAAATCCAAAGTTGGTGCCTCCATGAAACATGTAGAGGTTTAAAGATCCTCCAAGCTCGAGCACCTCGCGAACGCAAGAGGCAAGATCTTCGGGATCGCGTCTGATGACGTTCTCCCCATAGCGATTGAACCAGCCGTCCCACAATTCCATGCACATAAGAGGCCATTGTTTTCCATGTTCCTTGTGAAAAGCAGAAAGAGCCTCAAAGTTCTCCTTTGCATGAGAACCAAAGTTGCCGGTGCACAACACATCATCGTCAATGAGCGTACCGGCACGAAGACACCCACGCCACGGACCATCGGAAGTACAAAGGGGCACGGAAACCCCACGCTCGACCATAAGGCGACGAATCGCACGAAGATAGTCCTTATCCTCGCAATATGATCCATACTCGTTTTCAACCTGCATCATGATGATGTTTCCGCCCTTGTCAATCTGACGCGGGACGAGTATCGGCATGAGATGGTCGTAGTAATGCGCAACGTGAGCAAGAAACTTGGGGTCGCTGCTACGCGGTCTCATATCATGTTGGCGCAGCAGCCATGCTGGCATGCCGCCAAATTCCCATTCTGCGCAAATAAACGGAGAAGGCCGAACAATTGCATACAGACCGAGCGACGCCGCCTCATCAAGAAATGCCGCCAAATCAATTGAACCAGAAAAATCAAAGACGCCAGGCTTTGGCTCATGAAGATTCCACGGTACATACGTTTCGACCGTATTAAACCCAAGAGCCTTAAGGTTATAGAGCGAGTGATGCCAGTCGCTCGGATGAACACGCATATAGTGAATCGCCCCCGACAAGATGGTGAACGGCTCATCATCGAGTAGGAATTGATTGGTGATTTTAAACGAATGCATGCTACTCCCGATCTTCGTGCTCTACGACGCGGATGCCGGTTCCTCGGCCCTCAGCTAAACGCCTTGCCTATTATGGACGCATTGACGCAATTATGTAGTCAGAATCTGAAGTGGTCCGTAAACGGTAGCCAAATGACGATGAACGGCTTTAATGAACAAAATATAAACCCGCTGGTAAATTACTTTTTTACTATAGATTTCTAGCGATTCTATATTTGAAAGGTGATATGTACCAGCTATCCACTATTTCATACTAGTTACATTATGCTTCAATCGCATTTCTTCAAATGCTTATCTACTTTGTTGTTGCCGATTTGAGTGCGCGTGCGCCAACCCAAGCATCGTCACGGCTTCAGTTCCCCTATTCATAAACATAAAACCCCGCCAAACGTGATTCCCCTAGGGAAAACACGCTTGGCGGGGTCGTAGCGTGATTTCCCTAGGGGAATCACGCCATCAGGCGAACAACTCAGCCGAGCAGTTCGCTACTCCTCCCAGTAAGCGTCTGCAAGCAGCTTAAAGCAGATCTTCTTGACCGGCTGTGCGCCATCGCCCGGGAACTCGAGTGTGGGCATGTGAGGCTCGCCGGCAACGAACAGCGCAAACTTGTCGTCGGCAAGATCGCCGGCGATCGAAGCGTCGGAATCGACCAGATCGTAGTCGTCCTTCTCGTCAAACTCCTGGACCAGCGTCAGGCTGCCCGTGGCAACCTTAAAGGCCTCGCGACCCTCGACGTCGATCTGCAGGTCGTGATAGCGCTGATGCGTCTCGTAGTGAGCCTCGGCTTCGGGACGCGTCGTGGGAGTCATGACGTTCGCAAAGACCTTGTCGCCCAGAATCGGATGGCTGCCGACCTCGAGCTCCGCCGGGTCGTTCTCCTCGAGCCAGTCGATCAGCACGTCGAGGCCCTTGAGCATTCCGCGATATTCCTCGATATCGCCCAGTGCACCGTAAATCATCTAATCCCCTCTCGGATCGTTTCTTTGGCGGCTACTCGTCAAACGCATTGCCGACGCTGTTGCCACCCACATACGTCTCGACCAGGGTAAGGTCGGGATTGAACACAACAAAATCGGCATCGCGGCCCGGCATAATGCTGCCACATTTATCCTCGACGTGAGCAGAACGCGCGGGCACCTCAGTCGCCATGCGAATTGCGATATCGGCGCTCGCAAGGCCCCAGTCGACGATGTTCTTGACGCCCTGTGCGAGCGTGAGCACCGAGCCGGCGATAGCAGAGCCATCGGCGAGCCAACAAAGGTTGTCCTTCATAATGACATCCATGCCACCGCTGGTGTACTTGCCCTCGGGCATGCCGCCGCAACCCAGGCAGTCGGTGATCAGCACCGTGTGTTGCCAGCCCTTGGCTTGCAGCAGGGCCTTGATAGCAGCGGGGTTGACGTGCTTGCCATCGCAGATGATCTCGGCATAGGTGTTAGGAGTGGTCATAGCGGCTCCGACGACACCGGGCTCACGGTGATGGAGGCCACGCTGGCCGTTATAGGTATGCGTAAAGCAACTGGCGCCAGCATTGATGGCTGCAGCACACTCATCATAGGTGGCATCGGAGTGGCCAATGCAGGTCACGACGCCCTTTGCGCTCAAAGCAGCGGCGTAAGCGGCAGCGCCATCGCGCTCGGCCGCCATGGCGCTCTTGACGATACGACCGCCGGCAGCCTCCTGCCACTCGTCAAAAATTTCCTCGGACGGGTCGATCAGATAAGCAGGGTTCTGGGCACCCACGTGCTTCATGGTAAAGAACGGACCCTCCAGGTAGATACCCTGAATACGAGCACCGCAGAACTCGGGCCCGCGCTCTTCGTCCGCCTGTGCAATAGCGGCACAGGCGTCCTTGATCTGCTCCACGCCGTCGGTAAAGGTCGTAGGCAGCCAGCTGGTGGTACCACGACGAGCGAGCTCGGTCGAGCTGATGTTGATACCCTCGGCATCGTTATCGGTCGTGGCATGGTTATAGAAGCCATGAATGTGGGTGTCTACCATGCCCGGCGCAATCCATGTACCCGAATAATCTTTGATCTCACAGGCGGGCTCATCGGCCTGCCAAGCGCCAAAGACGCCGTCTTCGACCATGAGGTAGCCGCCCAGCTGCGGCCCCGCCGGCAAAAAGAACTTGTCGGCCTTGATAGCATACGTGCTCATCTATGCTCCCGTACCCGCAGTGTGTTTTAGGGCGGATCAAAAACCACTGCATTGTTAATTCGAGCGATTGTTCGTTGCCTTCTACCGCTTGGCACATTTTGCACCCGCCGCAAAACACGCCAAGCCGTTTATACCCAATAACTCTAGACTGCGCGGTTGTGGTAGACCTTGTACTTAAACTGGTCGGCACGCGCAACCGAACGCGTATACTCGATAACCTCGTTGTTCATGTCATATGTGGTACGAATCAAATCCAGGACCGGTGCGCCTTCGGCAATCTCGAGCAGACGAGCGTCGGAATGGCGTGCGATACTCGCGTAGAATTCTTCCTCTGCCACGCGAACTTTCTCGTGAAAGTCCTGCTCGATCATGTCGTACAGCGATTTGTTCTCGATCATGGGGCGCTTAAGCGCAAAGAACTTGCGACTCGGCAGATATGTACACTCAATCATCAGCGGCACACCATCGGCAATACGCAGGCGCTTGATCTTGTACAGACGCTCGCCTAGGCGCGCGTTCATCTCTACGGCAATATTCTTGTCAGCCTCGACCTCGGTAAACTCAAGAATCGTTGTCTTGGGCACACGGCCGATCGCCTTCATCTGCTCGGTAAAGCTATAGGTCTGCGTGAGGTTTGCCGTTTGCAGAGAGCGGTCGCACACCATGGTTCCACGGCCGCGCTGACGAACCACCAGGCCCAGGCGTTCAAGCTCCTGCAGGGCAAGGCGAACCGTAGTACGCGAGAGTCCGTAGCGTTCCGACAAGTCGCGCTCGGACGGCAAATAGTCGCCGGGCCGAAGTTCGTGATCGATTTTATCGGTCAGCAAATCGACGAGTTGATCGTACAGAGGTTGTTTGCGCGCTCCCATTGCCATAATGATACCTGCCGGATAAATGACTCGAAATTGGTTGTAACCAGACACCACGTACTATAGCAGTTTTATTGGAATAACAGCAGGTCAACCAGCATATTTCAATATTGTTTGCCGGTTGATAGCCTGCGCACTGTAATACCAATTACAACGCTATATCAGGTATCGAGGTAACAAAAAGGGCCGCCCCCGCGGAGCGGGACGACCCTTTGCAAGACAGATACGTCTTTAAGGCTTAGAGAAGCTTCTTGAGCTCCTCGGCAACAGCCTGGACCTGCGTGCCGATGATGACCTGGGTAGCACCCTTGTCCATCTTCATGACACCCAGAGCGCCGGCCTTCTTGCAGGCAGCCTCGTCGACCAGAGCGGAATCGCCGAGCTCGAAGCGCAGGCGAGTAGCGCAGCAGTCAACGGTCTTGACGTTCTCCTTGCCACCGACGGCAGCAAGAACAGCGGCGGCCAGAGCGGCGAACTTGTCGTCGCCAGCAGCGGCGGAAGCGGAGGTCTCCTCGACATCCTCATCCTCGCGACCAGGGGTCATGAGGTTGAACTTGGTGATGGCGAAGCGGAACACGAGGTAGAAGACCACGAAGGCAGCGATGCCCAGCGGGATGATCATCCAGGTGTTGGCGGCAGCCGGGAGGCTAGAGGAGAACAGGAGGTCGGTAGCGCCAGCGGAGAAGCAGAAGCCAGCACGGAAACCAACATAGTAGGTGACGATGGTGAAGATGCCGTACAGGACAGCGTACACGACGTAGAGCGGGAAGCACAGGAACATGAAGCCGAACTCGAAGGGCTCGGTGACGCCGCAGACGAAGGCGCAGATAGCAGCGGAGACAACCAGACCGATAGCAGCCTTCTTGTTCTTAGCGGTCTGAACCATAGCCAGGGCAGCGCCCGGGATACCGAACATCATGCAGGGGAAGAAGCCGGACATGTACATACCGAGGCTCCACTTGACGTCAGCAGAGGTCTCGCCAGCCCAGAAGTGGGTCAGGTCGCCCAGGCCGATGGTGTCAAACCAGAACACGTTGTTGAGTGCGTGGTGCAGACCGGTCGGGATGAGCAGGCGGTTGAGGAAGGCGTAGATGCCAGCGCCGATACCACCCATGGCGGCGATACCCTCACCAAGAGCAACAAGAGCACCGAAGATGAGCGGCCAAGCAAAGAGCAGGACGACGGAGACGACGATGCAGATGACGGCGGTCATGATGGCGACGCAACGCTTGCCGGAGAAGAAGGCCAGCCAGTCGGGAAGACGAGTGTCCTTGAACTTGTTGTAGCAAGTGCCACCGATGACGGCGGACAGGATGCCGATGAAGGAGTTACCAGCGATCTTGGAGAACGCGATGCCCTCGGTCGTGGCAAGCCAAGCGGTCTGAGCATCGGCGTCCATACCACGAATGGTGCCAACAACAGCGGGGTTCAGGAGCTGCTGGATCATCAGGAAGGCGACGAGGCCAGCGAGGCCAGCGGTGCCATCGTGATCGTCGGCAAGGCCGACAGCGGCGCCGACTGCGAACAGCCAGGCCATGTTATCGATAAGAGCGCCGCCTGCCTTGATGAGCAGGAAACCGGCGGTATAGGCAAAACCGGTAGTGTCACCGGCAGCACCCATGACTGCGGGAGCGAGCAGGTAGCCCACGCCCATAAGAATACCTGCGACGGGAAGCGCCGCGACGGGAAGCATCAGCGCTTTGCCGAGCTTCTGGAGGTACTTCATCATATGGTATCTCCTCCAACCTTTCTTTCGTTGTTCACCAACGAGTTCCATGTCCGCGCCTTATGCATACCGGCTTCTCCGCTTGCCGGCATTGGTGCGCAAACTTAGACAACCCAGTCCCTATTTGGGGTTGCTGGTATGTACGGTAGCACACACTCAATTCAAACGTCCACCACATTTCGTTCAAATTACTATTTCGTTGCCAAACGGTTAGTTTTGGCCCGTAAACGGTAATTTACGCAGGTAGACATGGTGCGTTTCTTTCGTTACCAAACTAATTCTCATCAATTTCCAGTCGATTTCATCTCAAAAGTGGTTACTACCAGATGAACAGTGGTACCACATTGTTACTACCAGTTTGGCCGAAATCGTTTTCACTTTACATGAATAAAGTCTCCAAGAATTTGTATACAACCACCCCCTCTCATCGCCCTCCCCACAGTGCAAAAAACCCGCTAGAACGATATCCGTTCTAGCGGGCATATCAGATATTTTGGCTACGCGCTCGGCGGCTCGGGCAGCCCTTACGCAAACAGACCATAGATGCTGATGTTGGCCTTGGCATAGAGGCCGTTAGCATACTCGGTCCACTTGGAGCTAGCGCCTGAGGCCTGCGAGGAATACTGCTGGTAGGCGGTGTAATAGGCGGTCATGGCCTGCTTATAGGTAGCGCTATCGGCCGTAAAGGCATCGTCAGCGAAGGCCTTGGCATAGGTGCTATCGGCGTCCTTCCAGGTGCCCTTCTCGCTATCCCACTCGTCGCCGGCAAGGTTGATGATGTAGTCGGCGTAGTCCTTGCTCGCGGTCTCCTCGTTGCCGTCAGCAGGCTCAGTCGGGGCGGTCGGCATGCTTGCGGAGGTGTCGCCGACCTTCTTCTTGTAGAGCTTCTGCAGCGTCGCGGACTGACGGACGATCTGCTTGGCCTGGTCCTTGGACACGCCGTACTGCGTGGCCATGGTCTTGTAGTCGGAGGTGCCGATGGAATCCTCGGCGTACTGCTTCATTTCCTTGGAAGAGACGGTAATGCCCTCGTCCTCGGCAGCGTCCAGCAGAATCTGGTTGCGCACGTAGGACAGGATAACGTCGGCAGACGGAGCGGTGTAGTTGCCGTCATCGTCCTTGACGGTGTCGAGGCTGTACTGGCTCTCGATGGCCTCACGCGCGGTGATGTCGCTCTTCTTGCCGTTGTAGCTATAGCTTGCCACGGTCGAATCGAGCTGGTCCTCGGTCAGGGTCGCCGAGCCGACGCCCTTGCCGCCAAAGCCACCGTTGCCGATAAAGAAGCCGACCACGGCAGCGATCACAACGGCGACCACAAAGGCGGCAATCATCGTCTTCTTGTGCTTGGATGCATGGTCGTCCACGTCGGAGTCGTTGTCCTCATCCTGCTCCTCGGGCATCAGATTCTCGTCAGCAGCATCCGCGGCGGTCTTTGCCTCCAGGCGAGCGTCCTCCTCCTCGGCGGTCGTGCCGGCGGCAATATGTTCGGCAGACGTGCCGGCGACCAGGTCGATCTTCTCGCCCTCATCACCGTCGGGGCCTTCGCCGCGCTCGATGATCTGGATGCCGTCGATCTCGTCCTTCTCGTCCTTCTTTTGAATCAGACCCATATCAGTTACTCCTTGTTAGGAAACATAGTCCCCAATAGAATACGCCCGGCAGAGCGCCGGGCGTATTGATTCTTAGGTTATACGCAAACACTTAAGTACTATTTAGGCGTTTGCAGCGTGCATGCCTTAGGCCAGGTGAGCGATAACGGCATCGGCGAAGGCTTGCGTACCCACCACACCCTCGACGGAGCCGGTCTGGGCACGACGTACGTCGCCGGTAACCTGCTCACCCTCGTCGAGCGTGGCAGAAACGGCGGCACGAATGCGATTGGCTGCATCGTTCTCGCCCAGATGATCGAGCATCATAGCCGCGGACAAAATCTCGGCCGTGGGGTTGGCGATATCCTGGCCCGCGATATCGGGCGCGGAGCCGTGCGTTGCCTCGAAGATGGCGCAATCGGCACCGATGTTGGAACCCGGAGCCATACCCAGGCCACCCACCAGGCCAGCGCACAGGTCGCTGACGATATCGCCGTACAGGTTGGGCAACACCAGGACATCGAAGTCATTGGGGTTCTGGACCAGACCCATGCAGGTGGCGTCGACGATCTTGTCGTTGAACTCGATATCGGGATAGTTGGCGGCCACCTCGCGTGCCACGCGCAGGAACAGGCCGTCGGTCGCCTTCATGATGTTGGCCTTATGCACGGCCGTCACCTTTTTGCGGCCGCAGCGGCGGGCGTACTCAAAGGCATACTCCACAATGCGACGGCTCTTGGCGATGGAGATGGGCTTGATTGAGATGGCGGAATCAGCGGCGAAGGTCTTTTGGCCCGAACGCTCGACAAGCTGCGAGAGTTCCTCGACCTCGGCAGCGCCTTCATCGAACTCGATGCCGGCGTAGAGGTCCTCGGTGTTCTCGCGCACGATGACCAGGTCGACGTCGCGGAAGCGCGAGCCGTCGCCCGGCTGCGACAGGCAGGGGCGCACGCAGGCGTACAGGTCGAAATGCTTGCGCAGGGCGACGTTAACGCTGCGGAAGCCCGTGCCGACCGGCGTGGTGATGGGGCCCTTGATGGCAACCTTGGTCTCGGCGACCGCATCGAGCACGTGCTGGGGCAGCGGCGTGCCAAACTCGTCCATGACGCCGGCGCCGGCCTCCTGGACGTTCCAGTTGATCTGGACACCGGTGGCCTCGACCACGCGGCGCATGGCCTGCGTAATCTCGGGACCGATACCGTCACCGGGAATCAGGACTACATCGTGCGCCATAATCTGTTACTCCTCGTCTTCGGCGTCGTCAGATTTTTTAACGCTAGCACGCTTCTTCTTTTTGGAGAGATCCAGGCCAAAACGTTTAACAAGCATTTCGCAAATCTCACTCGAACGGGCCTTGAGATAGCTGCCCTTACCGTTCTCGGCATCGAACTTAAGGCGCAGCGCGAGCTTCTCGGCAACCTCGGCGTCGATCTCGCCCTGGCAAAACTCGTACAGGCAACCGAGCATGTCGCGATACTCAAGGTCGCCGTGGTAGCACTGGATGGCCTCGTCCAGGATGGGCCAAGCCTCGCGCGAACGCTCGACGCTCGTGGCACCCCACACGCACAGCAGGCGGAAGGCGGCATAGCGCAGCGTGGAGGAGATCTCGTCGAACAGTGCAGTCTCGGCGCCCTCAAAGGCATCGCCCAGCTGCTCGGGGCAGGTGGTAGCGAGCGCCGTCAGGGCATCGAGGGCCTCCCAGCGGGTCTGCGCCTCGGGGCGGTCGAGCGCCTCGATCAGCGCGGGCACGCAGGGCACGACGCGCTGCGGATCGCGCTCGGCAAGCAGGTGCAGCACGCGGGCGGCAAACTGGCGGATGCGGCGCGTGGGGCAGCCGAGCTCCTTGACCAGACGGTCGACGGCGTTCTCGTTCTCCTCTGCCAGCTGAAGCTGTGCCAGCTCCTCGTCGGTGAGCTGTTCATCTTTGTTTTCTGCCATAGTTACCTCTTCTTACTATTTCTTAGCGTGCTTGCCAGCACCCTTGCTGTCATCGGTGACCGAGATGAGCTGTCGGTCGGCCGCGCCATTGCGACGCGCACGGCGGCGTTCCTCAGCGTCGCCCGCGTCGGCGGCGGCGCGATGAGCCTTGTTGACGTTAAAGACCTCGTCGTGCTTGCGCCACGGACCGACGGACTCGCCAAAGCTCATCTTAAGACCGGCGATAAAGCCGCCGAGCCAGCCGATCGGCGCAAACTGCACCAGCGGGAACAGCGAAAACACCCAGGTCAGTAGGACGACTGCCGCCGCTCCTGCAAAATTGGCGATCCAGTAGTCGCGCTTGGTGATCACGCGCTTTTCGCACGCCCACTGGCCGCACAAAAAGCCAATGTAGATCGCAAAGAGAAAGAGCACCAGCGCTAGTACCACGAACGTCCAGCTCATGGGCGCTACTCCCCGTGATGGTGGCCGCAGCAGCACTCATGGCCGTCGTCATGGCCGTGGCCGCCGCAGCACTCGTGGTCCTCGCCGTGATGGTGACCGCAACCGCACTCATGGTCGTCGCCGTGCTCGCCGCAACCGCAGCCGTCCTCGTGAGCGCCATGCTCCTCAGGACGATACTGCGACCAGTCCAGACCGGCGGCGATGGCGTCGGCCTCCTCCTTATAGAGGACCGTGATGGCCTGGGTGCCCAGCTTGGCACCACCGATGGCATCGAGCATGTCGTAGAGCGTAAAGGCCACGTCGGCGCCGGGCAGCGCGAGCTCGCGGTCATCGGCGTAGGCGAGCGCCAGTCGCAGGTCCTTGATGAAGTGCTCGACCATAAAGCCGGGCTTGTAGTCGCCGTCGAGCGCCTTGGGAGCCAGGCTCTCCATGGCGCCGGACTTGCCGGTACCGCCCAGGATCATCTGGCGGGTCTTCTCCAGATCGAGGCCGCTCAGCTCGGCAAATGCCATGGCGTCTGCCATGCCGACCATGCAGGCGCCCAGCGACACCTGGTTGGCGAGCTTGGCAGCCTGGCCCTTGCCGGCGCCGTCGAAGCAGCAGATGTTGGCCGCGAAGGTGGAAAGGATGTCGCGGACCGGGGCGATGTCGTTCTCGGTAGCGCCCACGATAGCTGTGAGCGTGCCGGCGATAGCACCCGACTCGCCGCCGGTGACGGGGCAGTCAAACGCCATGCGACCAGAAACCTGGGCGGCCTCGGCAATGTCGCGCGCCAACTCGGGCGAGCTCGTGGTGAGGTCGATCAGGACCGCGCCGGGTTTAGTGCACGCGAGCAGGCCGTCGCCCGCCAGGTAGAGCTCCTCGACCTCGGAGGGATAGCCCACCATGGTAAAGACAACATCGGCGTTCGCCGCGGCATCGGCCGGCGTATCGGCCCAAGCGGCACCGCGCTCGATAAGCGCGGCAGCCTTGGACTTGGTGCGGTTGTTGACCGTGACGGGATAGCCGGCATCCAGGATGTGACCGGCGATGGGGGCACCCATGATTCCGGTGCCAATGAATGCGACGGAGAGCTTGTTTGCCATGAAACCTTTCCTTTTGGGTTGGGTGTTGTTACCAGGTTGAATACTCAGCGCCAGCGCTTGAGCTGCGGGGCGCCTGCGGTCGTAGCGCCCGCCTACTGGCCGCGCACGCGACGGGCGATGCGGTCGGAAAGCGACGCCTTGTCGGCGCGGTTCTTACCCCAAAATGCGCAGCCCACCATGCCGGGGCCCACGTGCGAGCCGATAGTAGGGCCCACGGAGCCGCGAATGATCGTGACGTCGGCGCAGCCCTCCTCCTTGCGGATGGCAGCTTCGAGCCAGTCGCCGTCCTTCTCGGCATCGGCCGTCATGATGGCGATGGGCATGGTGCGATCGGGCACGTAGTTCTCGCGGAACGACTTGAGGATGGACTTGAGCGCCTTCTTGCGGCCGCGGTTGACGCCGATCAGCGACAGCGAGCCGGCAAGGTCGTAAGAGAGCTCGGGCTTGACGTCGAGCTTTGCCGTGAGCTGCGCCGCCGCGGGCGGAATGCGGCCGCCGGCAGCCAGCGCATCGAAGCTCTCGAGCGTAAAGTAGCCGTGGACATAAGTCTTTGCCTCGTTTGCCCAATCGACCAGCTGCTTGGCGGTCAGTCCCGCCGAACGCTGGCGCACGGCCTCGAGCGCCAAAAGCGCGCCGGTCGCGCAGGGCAGAGCGTTGTCGACCACGTAGAGCTCGAAGTTGGGATACTCGGCGCGCACGGCATCTGCCGCCTGGCACGCGGAGTTGTAGCTCGACGACAGCGCCGAGGTAAAGCACAGGTAGACCGTGGGCGTACCCTCTTTGGCGCATTCGGTAAAGAACTCGATATAGCGACCGAGTGACACGGCGGAGGTAGACACGCGAGCGCCGGCGCGCATGCGGTCGTAGAACTCCTTAGGGCTCATGCTCGACCAGATATCGTCCGTGCGCTCCTCGCCATCGATGATAAAGGGGAAGCCCAAGATATCGACATCGAGGTTCGCGGCGACCTCGGGGCTAAAGTCGCAGCAGGTATCGACGACGATGCGGCAACGGTTCGAATGACCGGCGGATGCGGCCTTGTCCATCAAAGCGACTCCTTACGTAAAAAGGCGGCCAGCCGCATGGGATGGCCGCCAACCGTTAACTCATGCAAGTTAACGTATTTTACTCGTCAAGTGTTTCGATGCGGGGCTTGATGATGCCATATCCACCATTCTTACGGTGATACACCACATTGATGAGGCCAGTCGTCGCGTTCTCGAACACGTAGAAGTCGTGGCCGAGCAGATCTGTCTGCACCAGCGCCTGCTCCTCAGTCATCGGGGTGACGTCGATAACCTTCTCGCGGACGAGCAGGTCGTCCTCTTCCTCGGGCAGCAGCAGGTCGGCCAGATCCTCAACGCGCTCGACCGGTGCGACATCCGCGGCGCTGGCACCGCCCTGGCGGTTGTCCACAACCTTGGTCTTGAACTTGCGCAGCTGGCGGGTGACCTTATCGGCGGAGAGGTCGATGGCGGCGTACATATCTGCACCGTGCTCGGCAACGCGAATCACCGAACCGCGGGCACGAACCGTAACCTCGACGATTGCCGGGTTGGGGTTCGAGGGGTTCTTCTCATAGCGAAGTACAACGTCGACCGTCATGGGCTCGATATCGAAAACCTTGAGCGCCTCGCCGATCTTCTCATCCACATGCGCACGCAGAGCATCGGTTACCGTCGTCTTGCGTCCAGAAACCTTGATATCCATACGTGGCTCCAATCTGCCTCGGGGACTTACTGTACTGGCTATGTACCCATTGCCGTGCATTTAATCACGCGGATTCCTAAAGACCCGAATAACGATTGCTTGATACCGCATACCGAAGTCTCGTACTTTTCCATGGCAAAGTGCGCTATAGGAGGGAGCCCACAGATTTGTATTTGGTCTCGAAAATTGGCTTTGACCTGCTGGTTTTATAGGGATGAAAAAGCCGGGCTCCCCTATTGGGGAAACCCGGCAGTGCGTGTTGAAACCGTGAAGAGGTGTCCTTTCCAACGTATAGGAGACACCACCCCTAGCAATAACTAGCTATTGAGTTTGTTAATGTCGTCGTCGGTGATGGCGCCTTCCTGGCTGGACGATTTGTCCTCGGAGGATGCGGTCTCATTGTTGGAATCGGAGGACTCGCTGCCGGAGGACGTGGTCTCACTGGACTCAGAGTCGCCCGAAACCGTCTTAGTGGTGAGGTCGTAGGGCATCGTGCCATACCAGACGCAGTGGACCGCCTCGAGCGTGCCGTCGGCCGTAATACCGTCGAGGGCATCGCTCACGGCACGGCATAGTTCGTCATTGGACGAGAGGCCCACAACACCAAGCGTCGAGGGCGCCTCGAGCGCACCGACATAGGAGATCTCGCTCATCAGGCGTGCAAGGTAGCCGCCGGCCGTGGAGTCGCAGATCACATAGTCGACCTCGCCGGACTCGAGCGCCTCAAAGCACTCGTTGATGTTGGAGTAGGTCTTTTGGTTGGCGGTGATGCTCTGCTTAGCAAGCGCCTCCTGCGAGGCCGAGGACGCCTGAACGCCCAGGGTGGACGTGTTAAGGGTATCGGTGGAAACGCTTAGCGACCCACCATCGCTAGTTTTACCGAACACGGAAGTGGCATCGTACAGGCAGGTGCCGAGCGAGCTAATGTCCCCGTCCGTGGAGTTAATCTCGCCGATAAAGATATCGGCCTTTTTGTCGCCGAGCGCGGAACCTGCCGAGGACGCATCGACAAAGGCAACCTTAAGGCCCATGCGGCTTGCGAGGGCGCGGGCGGCGTCGACCGCATATCCCGTGAGCTCGCCGTCGGCGCCCTGCATTGCCTGCGGCGCATCGGAAGTATCGAGGGCGACCGTCAGGGTTCCGGGAGTGACCAGGGCATCGTCCGACACCGCCGGCGTGACGGTCTCGTACTCGATCTGGTCGATCGTGGGAGTCGTGAACGTAGACAGCGGGTTGAACGCGCATCCGCTCAGGCCCAAAACGGCGATGACCGCTGCGGTCCCAGCACCTAACCGAGCCGCGTGCATCAAGCTGCCCCTCACCATGTCCACTACCCTGCCTTCTGTGTCGTATACGATCCGTGCGTTGCGCGGAATATCAGGTTGTTCCCACCAGCTGACCTGGTATTTGACCCCACACTTGCGCACCGGGGTGTTTGCTCGGGAGGCCGCAGCCACCTTCACGACTGGCCCGCTCGCCCGCGAGGCGGTATTGCCCCAAAGAAAGTAGAACGGACGGTGCGACTTACATCTAGGACGCGCCATGATCGCGCCGCGCGCACGCGGTCGCTTACGTGGATCCCTTTGACCGCGTCTGTCTTGGACTAGGACGGGCATTTCGTCCGTCCGCAACCACAGCCTGGTAGGAACGAAGCGCATTATAGCTAAGTTCAAGCTAAAGTTTAAGGTTAGGGGCGTTATTCGCATCGCGAGTACAGATTTCGCAGGTCAGGACGGGCCGCACGCGCTCTGATTAAGCCCGTCGCTCCCCTATGGAAAGCCCCAACACACCCGTCTTAGGGCGCCGTGGCCAAAAAATAGCAAATATGAGTACTGTTACCAATTTAATAGCAGGAGTTTTTGGCTCTGCAAGCTGTTTTCACGCTCTATAACGTCAGATTGATGCCAGGATATTCCACATTTGTTTAATAAATTTCTAATTTACGCCATCTTCAAGTCCCAAAATCCCTGATTTTGCTGTTACTGAATTTGTAGCAGTACTCATATTTGCTATATTTTGGCCAAAGCATATATCCAACCCCCTGTTTCAGAGCATTGTTAGGCGGGTTTAAGCCCAAAACACGCCCGCAGCGTGTTAAGCAGCGCCTCTTGCTTTTTCCTGCGGGCATCGACACGATTCCGGTACCGCTTTCGCATACGCTGGTGCATGCGCCATGCGAGCGCCTCCATTGCCTCCATGTCGCAGAGCATCTCGTTATTGACCGTCGCGACCTCGATTCCCATAGTAATCAAGCCCGTGTTGCGTTTTTCATCATGGATACGTCCCCTCCGGGAGGAATGGCCCAGCTCACCGTTGTATTCCAGGTCAAACTGGGCTGCTTCCTGATACGCATCGCAAACTGCATGCGGCATCCCCGAGATCGCCTGTGCACGGTCGTTGAACTCGATCTTGTAGTCGGTCTTAAAGGGACCGCAGGCAAATCCGCCATAGGAAAACGGAAGCGAAAACAGAGCGAGCATGATGCACTCCATGGGCGAGCGCAGGTTTTCTGACAGATAGGGACACAGCCGCCGCAGCTGCTTGGCCGCGCTCCCCTTGCATGCCGCGAGGTAATCTACCAGGCAATCGGGTGTCAGCACGGACTCGACCTCAAAGTAACCGACATCTGGCGGCTGGTCTTTGTCCTTTGCCAATTTGTTCACGACAGGCGATGTGTAGGGAGGTAGATACTGCCCGCGGTCACTCAGCGAAATCTTAGAGCACAGCTCCTGGGCCAGGGCAAATGCCTGGATACAGCCGACCTCGCGGGCGACGGCAACACAAAGGGCCTCGGGAGATAGACTGTACACCCCTGGTTCCACCTCTAGAATCGAGCCGGCGGGCAACCCAGAGCATACGGACCAGCCCACGCCAGGCATGCGGCGGCGCTGCGCCGCAGATCCCACCAGCAAGCAAAGATCTTCTTGCACCTCGCCGCTTGCGGCCCCAATCCGCACCAAGTCGGGAAGATAGATGTCCTCGATCGAGGGCGACGACGCGCGCAGCACACGGCACTCTTCATCGGGACTGAGGTCCCTCCAGCTGATGTAACCCATCTGCCGGCGCTCGGCGCGCATCATGCGTAGCGCCGAGGCGCCCGTCAGAATTACGGAAGCAGCCAGCTGCTCGCTTGCAGGCTTGCCACGCTGCCCGATCTTTATTGCCATCTGAACCACCCCTACCAAACGCGTGCGATAGCAAGGCCATCGACTGCCGCAGCGCCGGCGCGCTTGAGTTCCGCCGAAGCCGCTGCCATCGTCGCACCCGTGGTGATAACGTCGTCGATAAGCAGCAAGCGGCGGCCGTGCACGTCCTCAACCGTCTCGTACATACCTCGGGCGCGTTCACGGCGTTCTTCACGACC
>CABQMC010000002.1 GCA_902465115.1 uncultured Collinsella sp. | reverse complement strand
GAGATCCAGCGCGAGGCCTCGGCAGACGAAAGCGCCGCCGCCATGGTGCCGGCACCGTAGGTCACATCGAGCTTGGGCAGGGACTTCCCCGCGCGGGCAGCCGCGACCAGGTCGTCCTCGAACCCCTCCGGGATAAAGAACACGCAGTCGGCGCTGCCCTTGGCGCTGTTGCTCTTGGAGAGCGCGTCCGCAAGGTCGTACGTGTCGTCGCCAACACCCGTGACCAGGTCAAAACGCGAACCTAGGTGCTTGGTGAGCGCACATGAAAGATCACTGCCGTCGCGGTCGACCACGATCACGTTGGCATCGTAGGGCTTGTACTCGGTGAGCTGCGACGAGTTCCAGCTCACCGATGCCGCGATAAACACACCCATGAGCGAGATGAACACCGTGTAGATAAGCAGGTAGAACGGGTGAGCGAGCGCCATGCGAAGCGCGGTCTTAAAGGTGCTCATAGCGGCTCCTTCCAAAGATCAGCGTGGCGGCGGCAATGAACAGCAGTGCCATGAGGACCAGTGCGCCGGCGCGAACGGCGAAAGGATCCAGGTCCTCAAAGAAATACAGGCGGTTGAACATGTCGCAGATGAGCTTGACGGGGTTGAGCCAGCACTCGGCCGGACAGGCGCGGGCGACGTCATCGGCAAGCGCCATCGCCGGTTCGCCGTAGAGCCCAGCGAACAAAGCGCACGTGGTGGCAAAGCCTGTGAGGATGCCCGACTTGGATGCCTTGCCGCCCTTAACGGGCAGAGTGCCCACAAAGAGCCCCAGGCCCGTGGCGGCAAGCGCGGAAGCGGCACCGCCCACCAGACACAGCCCCTCGCGCCCGCCAAAGTCGACGCCCACAACCAGGCGCACGTAGCCGATCGCGATCGCCATCGAGGCAAAGGAGACCAGCCACGAGCCCACAAAGATACCGGCCAGCGACGCCGTTTTGGAAAGACCGCCCGCGCAGCGGCGCGCGCCAAGGCCCGACAGATTGGGCTGCAGATCGACGACGCTCAAGGCGGCAAACTCCGCAGACATCATCGCGACCAGGCCAAAGAGCGCGTAATAGTAGATGACCGTGCCATCGGGCGTGGTGCGTGTCAGGCTTACGCGGCGGGTGCCGCCCTCGAACGACAGGGCGCGCGCAACCGCCTCCGGGTCGGCGAGCGCCGCCGGGTTGTCCTGGGCAATCTGAGACATGAGCTCGGCATTTTGTGTATACGAGCTTGCCACCGTCTCCAGAATGCTGCGGTCGGTGAGCACCGAACTCGCACGTGAGCTGTCGTAACTCGATAGCAGCGTGAGTTTGGGCGTGCCCGCGTCGTCGACCGTATAGATGCCCGCGACCTCGCCGGCCTTAAGCGCACGGCTCGCGTCGGCTGCGTCGTCGCACTCGTGGATCTCGAGCAGTTGGTCGTCGCCCTCCTCGTCGAGCGACGTCGCCACGTCCTTAAAGGTCGAGGCGTCCCAGGCCTCGTCCGCCACGATGGCAACCGGCACCGGATCGACCGTGCCGTCGGAGCTGAGGTTCGCAAACATAAACATGAACATCGTGGAAAGCGCGATGGGAAAGAGAGCGCCCCAAACCCACGTACTCGGCCGACGCAGCAGCGTCTTGACCGTGATAATAATGGTGTTGAACATGGCTGCCCCCTAGTCGCGCAGCTCGCGGCCGGTGATCTCGAGAAACACGTCGTTGAGGGTCGGCGGCTCGCTCCACACGCGGCCGAGCGCCACGTCGGCGGCGCGCAGCGTGTCGAGGATGTCGACCAGGTTATGCGGGCTCGCTTCGCAGGTGCAGACGAGCTCGCCGCCGGACAGCTCAACCGAAAGCACGTGCTCGAGGGCGCGCAGCCGCTCGACCGTGGCCGACTCGACGGCGCCGACCTCGACCGTCACGCGCTCGCCCATTTGAATCATGCGTTTGAGCTCGTCATTGGTGCCCTGCGCCAGCACACGTCCGCCGTCCATGATCATGATGCGGCTGCAAATCTGCTCGACTTCCTCCATGTAATGGCTGGTATACACCACCGTGGCGCCCTCGTCGCGCAAGCGGCAGATGCCCTCCAGGATAGCGTTGCGACTCTGCGGGTCGACCGCCACCGTGGGCTCGTCAAAGAAGATCAGCTCGGGCTTGTGCGCGATGCCGCAGGCGATGTTGAGGCGACGCGCCAGGCCGCCCGAGAGCTTGCCGGGGCGGAACCTGGTAAAGTCGCCCAGCCCGACAAAGTCGATCGCCTCGTCCACTAGCGCGCGGCGGCGCTTGCAGTCGCTAACGTAAAGGCTGCAGAAATAGTCGATGTTCTCACGCACCGTGAGCTCGTCGAACACCGCAACTTGCTGCGGAACCACGCCGATGCGGCGCTTGAGGTCGTAGCGGGCGGGCGTCATGGGCTCGCCGAACAGCTCGATAGTGCCTTTGTCGTAGGCGAGCAGCTGCAGAATACAGTTGATGGACGTGGTCTTGCCCGAGCCGTTGGGGCCCAGCAGGCCAAAGATCTCGCCGGGGGCGATACTCAGGTTAAAGTGGTCGAGCGCAATAAGGTCGTCATAGCGCTTGACGAGGTTTTCGACGTGGACGATGTCTGTCATGAGGCGGCCCTTCTGTTGATTGCGGCCCGGTACGATTGCATCATCGCAGGAGCGGACGGCGCGCACCAGTGAGCTTTGTCACGAGTGCGGGGGGCTCGGTCGCGTGGCCCGCTGACGCGACCGCCCCACCGTGCGGGAGGAATGTCACGGTTGCGCTAGGCGGCCCCTCCACCACGCGCAGCTTCGCGTACAATACCCGTATGAACAGGCTTTTCGACAAATCGATCGTGCTGGCGTGCTGTATTGCGGCCGCCATGGGTCTTGCCGTGGACGCTCGTCTGGTTGTGGCGTTTTGCCTTGGCGTTATTGCCACCTCACTGGCCGAGGTCGCACAGGGGGAACGCACGCGCCGCGCAAGCAAGACCGCAAGTTACGTTTACATCATCGCGGCTGTCTTCGTGCCGCCGTTTGTGCCGTTTGCGCCTCTCGCCCTCTATGACATCGCGCGACGCGTGCGCCGTGAACGCATCTGGCCCGCGCTGGCGATTGGCGCCGTGTTTGTCTGCGCGCTTGTCGCGGACCTTCGCGGCGGCGCGCTCACCACCCGAACGCTGCTGCTAACCGCCATCCTTTCGGTCGCCGCCACGTTGCTGTCGCTGCGCACCGCGCAGCTGGAGCGCGAACAGGAACGCATGCGTCGCACCCGCGACAAGCTGCAAGAACGCGCCCTGGCACTCGAGGCACGCAACCGCGACCTCGCCGACCGCCAGGACTACGAAGTCGAGCTCGCGACGCTCGCCGAACGCGCCCGCATCGCGCGCGAGATCCACGATAACGTCGGGCACCAGCTCACGCGCGCCTCACTGCAGGCCGAAGCCCTACGCGTGGTCCACGCCGACGAGCCTGGCGTCGCCGCCGATTTCGCCGACGTTAAACGCACGGTTGACGAGGCGCTCCAGCTTGTGCGCGCCAGCGTCCACGCGCTCAACGACAACGCCGTCGACCTTTCCGTGCAGCTCGAACGCATTGTTGAAGGCGCGCGCTCGGACGGCGGCCCGCAGATCGAGCTTGAAGTTTTGGCCGAGCATGCGCCCGCAAATGTCGCCAACTGCTTTGCGGCGGTGCTGCGCGAGGCGCTTTCCAACGCCATGCGCCACGCTTGCGCCCAGACCGTCACCGTACGGTGCATGGAGCATCCGTCGTTTTACCAGCTCATTGTTACCGACGATGGCGTGGGTGAGGTCCAAGCAAGCGGCCGCGGCGCTGCGGAGGGCATGGGGCTCGCCTCCATGCGCGAGCGCGTCGAGGCGCTTGGCGGCACCTTCACCGCCGGCCCGCGCGCCGGCACCGGCGGCTGGCGTGTGTTTGCCACCGTTCCCAAACAGCAAGGAGATGAGGGCCGATGAGGCTCATCGTTGTCGACGACGACCGCTTGGTGGTCGATTCGCTCAAGATTATCCTGGGCGCCCAGCCGCAGATCGAAGTGGTGGGCACCGGTGCCAACGGCAACGATGCGGTGGCGCTCTACGCCGAGCACGCACCCGATATCGCGCTGCTCGACATCCAGATGCCGGGACGCGACGGCCTTTCGGCCGCACGCGAGATCCTTGAGCGCGACCCTTCGGCGCGTGTGGTGTTTCTAACGACATTCTCGGATGACGAGTACATTGTGTCGGCGCTCAAGCTGGGCGCCCGCGGTTACCTGATCAAGACCGATGTCGCCGCCATTCCGCCGGCGTTGGCACAGGTCATGGACGGCAAACGCGTGCTCGAGGGCAAGGCAATCGAAGATGTTGACTTTGACGGGATGGGTAACAAGGCGGACACGCCTCGCCAGCCCGCCGCCTTTGCCAGCCTGACCGACCGCGAGTTCGAAGTCGCCGAGCTCATCGCCCGCGGCCTCGATAACAAGGAGATTGCCGCCACGGCTTATATGGGAGAAGGCACGGTGCGCAACCACATCAGCTCAATCCTCGCCAAAATGGGACTACGTAACCGCACCCAAATCGCCATCGCCTACCTGCGAGGGTAGTTGCCCGACGACCAACCGCTCCGGCATAGCAAAATGGCTGCTACCGATTTAATGCCATTTCAAAACTATGCCGGTTTACTACGATGAATCGTCCACCTTCGACCACGGCAAATTGCGCGCTTGCAAAAGCGCAGGTAGAACGCTTGCAATATTTAGAAAAATGCAGTCATGGTCGGGAATGTCGAATTCATCGTAGTAAACCGGCATAGTTTTGTTCGGGCGACCCCGCACGAGTACCTCCGCCAGCCTCGCGGGACCAAAATGATCCGTTTTCCTTCGCCCCCAAGGAATCAACCGGAACCGCGCCACGAAATCGGCCCATCTACTACGTTTGACTCGACACCCCTGGCCATACCCTCGTTTTGAACAAAATCGCAGGCGTTCTACCTGCGGTTATGTTTTGGCGTTTTTTAGTATGGTTGGGGGTAAGGGGTTAAACGTAGTAGATGGGCCGATTTCGTGGCGAGCTCTCCTCCCCAACGTACAAAAATGCCGCCACGGAGGAGGGAGATGCCTCCGTGGCGGCTGGGGGTGGGGTGGGGGCTACATTTCTGGCTCCCCGCCGGCCGCCCGGGGCCTTTTGGCCCCGGGCGCTGTCGACGTGCCTAGCGCTTACGGATACCCCAGACCAGGGCTCCGACGCCGGCCATGACGATAACAAATGCCGTGAGCAGTACGGCGGCCTGCTGGTCACCCGTGGTGGGCAGGAAGCCCTTGACCGTCTTGACGATATTCGTCACGGTCTTGGGCGTGCCGGGATCGGGCGTCGGCACGGGTGTCTCGGGCTTCTTGTACGTGTTGTTGAACACGATACCCTCGACGCTCTTGTCACCCTTGGTAAAGGCGACGTTCGCCTTGAGGTTGCCCTCGCCGTCGTCGACCACGTTGACGGTCGCGGTAAAGACGGACTTGTCGTAGGTCATACCGGCCTCGTCGCCCTTGACCTCGCTGATGGTGTAGACGTACGTACCGGGCTCGTCGTACTCGAACTTGTCAAAGTTGATCTTGCCGTCGGCATCGTTGGTAACCGTAGACTCGATGTCCTCGCCAACGAGCTTAAAGCTAAACTCGTCCTTCTTGAGTTCGCGTCCCTCGAGCACCTTGATGGCGCCGATGGAAACCTGCGTAGGCATGGCGTGATACTTGTTGGTAAAGCCAGCCGACTCGGTGGTTCCCTCGAGCTTGTGCGTCGCGGTCAGCGTGCCGTCGCCGTTGTCGGAGACGGTGGTCACGACGGTGTAGGTCGTGCCGTCATAGGTGACGCCCTTGTACAGGCCGAGCGCGTTGGGGCAAGCCTCGCGCAGCGTGTACGTGTGCGTGCCGGGTGCCTCGTAGCGAATCGGGCTCAGCGTCACGGTGCCGTTAGCGTCGTTGGTGCCGTTAGCGACAACCACGTCGTCCTCGAGCAGCTCAAACGTGAACTCGCCTGCTGCAAGGTCGCGTCCAGTCAGGCGCTTGACTGTCTTGACCTGATCGGTCACGGACGAATCGGTAGGTGCCACGCCGTAGGTGTTGGTAAACGTGAAGGCAGCACCGTCGTCGCCTTCGCGCTTGACGCTCAGATGCCCGGCACCGTCGTCAGACACGGTGTAGGAAACCTTGCGCGTGGCGTTGGTGTCATTGGTCACGCCAGGGGCACTACCGGACTCGGTCACCGTGTAAGTAAAGGTGTGCGAGCGCGGAGCGGTGGGGGCTGCGGGCTCGGGCTCGTCGCTGGGCTCGTCGGCGTTGGCATCGGTGTCGGCCTCTTCGGCCTCTGCCTCGTCGGCCTCTGCCTCGTCAGCTTCGTCTGCCTCGGCCTTATCGGTCGCATCGTCCGTCACGCCCAGAGCGCGGTTGAGGTCCTCGAGCGTAAAGTGGATCTTGCCAAAGTCCACGTTGCCAGCCGCGTCGTTGGTTGCGGTCGTGCGCTCGGGCATCGGGGCGCCGGCCTCGTCGGCGGTCACGGTAAAGGTGAACTTGCCCGTGATGTCAGCCGGGGTCAGGCCCTCGGTTGCCTGGAGCTTCTTGGCGCCGGTGAGCGCGGCATCGACGGCTTCGGCGCCGTAGACGTTCTCGAACAAGGGCTCGACGCCGCCGTAGTCGACCGTTGCCGTCAGGGTACCGTCACCGTTGTCGACGACGATAACCTTAAAGCCAAAGCTCCACGTTGTAGCGGAAACGCCATTCGGCAGCCCGAATAAATCTTCGTAGGCCGTGTAGTTAATGGTCCAGGCAAGCTTACCGTCCTTATCGGTACGATAAGCAAGCCCAGCAGCCTCAAGATTAGCAAGCATCTTGGTGTCGTAGTGCAGCTTATCAAAGCTCACGTGCCCGCCGATATTGGGCTTGAGGTTTTCGTATGCCACAAGCTCACCCTGATAGGCGATGCCGAACCAGAACTCGCCGTCGGCCATCGGGCGACCGGTCAGGGTCTTAGTGGCAACGACCTGAGCAGCGGTGCCACCAGGCGTGTTGGTCGTAGCGCTGTAACTGTTGTGGAACGGCACCAGGGCTTTCTCGACCTTGTTCTCGCCACTCTTGTGGACCGTCTCATGCGTGCCCTCGGGACCACCGGAAACGGTCGTCGTAGCAGTGAGCGTACCGGCGGTGTCGTCGGCGATGGCGATCGTCACGGTGCGCTCGGCATCGTCGTAGGTGTAGCCGGGCTTGTGGTCGTTCTTCTCGGCCACGGTGTATTTGAAGGTCTTGCCGGCGTCAGCCTGCGTAAACTTGACCTCATGACCAGCCAGAATGTCAATCAGACCGACCGTTGCCTCTGCCGCTTCGGGGGACTTGAAGCTGTTGACCCCGGGCAGCAGACCGAGCGCGCGAGCCGAGGCGTCGTCAGCAGGTGTCACGGTAAAGGTGAACTGGCCCTCGGTCATGGGACGTCCGGAGAGGCTCTTGCTGAGCTTGAGGCCGCCGGCCGCGGCGTAATCGAGCTCAGTGCGGTACGTGTTGGTAAAACGTCCGCTTTCCTTCTTGGTGACGTTGGCGGTCAGGACGCCCTCGCCGTTCTCGGTCACGGTCACTTCGGCGGTCGCGACATGTCCGTCATACGTCATGCCTGCCGCATTGCCCGCGTTCTCGCGGATCTCGTACTTGTAGGTTCCGGCAGCCGTGTAGCGGATCTTGCCGAAGTTGATGGCGGCGATGCCGTCCTTCGCGTCCTTCTTGCTCACGGTCACGGTTGCGGGGTCGGGCAGCGGGGTGCCCTCGGCGGCGGTAATGGTAAAGCTAAACTCGTCCCCATCCGTCCAGTCGCGGCCGCTGATGACCTTGCTCAGGTCAAAGTCGAGCTCTGCATCGAGCGGGGTCACGCTGTAGGTGTTCTTGAACTCGGCGGGCTCGGTACCTTTCAGGACATGCTCGGCCTTGAGGGTGCCGTCGCCGTTGTCCGTGATGGTGGTCTCGATGGTGTACTTGGCGTCGCTGTAGGTGACGCCCTTGCTGGTGGTTCCGCCCTTGGCCTCGCGCAGCGTGTAGGTGTGCTTACCAAGCTTGTCGTAGGCGATCTTGTCCATGGCGATCGTGCCGTCGGCAGCGTTGGTGCCCTTGGCGACAACCTCGTCGCCCTCGACCAGCTCAAAAGAGAACTCGCCGGCAGCAAGCTCACGCCCGGTCAGGACCTTGTTCGCGGTGATCTGGTCGGTGACGCTCGTCTCGACAGGCGTCACGTTATAGGTATTGGTGAACGTAAATGCCACATCGCCGTCCGGCTTGCGGGATACGATCAGATTACCCTTGCCGTCATCGGTCACGGTGAAGAAAACCTCGCGCGACAGCTTGGCGTCGTTGGTCACGCCAGCGACCTCGCCGGACTCGGTCACGGTGTAGGTAAAGGTGTGCTCGCGCTTCTCGGGCTTCTCGCCCAGAGCCTTGTTAAGGTCGTCGAGCGTAAAGGTGATCTTGCCAAAGTCGACCTTGCCCTTAGCATCGTTGTGCGCACTCGTGTTCGCGGGCATGGGTGTGCCCTCTTCGCCGGTCACGGTAAAGGTGAACTTGCCGGCAATGTCAGCCGGGGTCAGGCCCTTAGGAACCTGCAGATTCTTCTTGCCCACAAGCGATGCCTCGGCAGGCGCGGCAGTGTAGGTGTTCACGAACTCGTTGCCGGCATCGCCGTAGACAGCCGTCGCCGTCAGGGTACCATCGCCGTTGTCGACAACGGTTACACATGCGTCAATTGCCGACACGGTGGCGCTCACGCCCGCAGGCAGCTTGCCGGTCTGCTCGGCAGCAATGTAATGAATGGTCCACGTCGGTTTGTCTGAGCTAGCATCAAGCGATGCTTTGTCTTCCTCGACCAGCTTGGCGAGCGACTTGGTCGTGTACGTCAGCGGACCGAACTCAACCTTGCCACCCTTGTTGGTTGCATCCAGCAGAACCTCGTCGTGCCCCGCATAGCTCAGCGCAAACTTAAATTCGTCATCGGCCATCGGGCGCCCCGTGAGCGTCTTGGTTGCCTCAAGAGTCAGCGGGGTTTCCGTCTTGGCGCTATAGGTGTTCTTGAACTCGGTCTCGCCCGAGATCTTTTCAACGTCAGCCTTAAGCCCACCCGTGGCATTAACCGCCACGGTCACCTTGAACGTGGCAACGTTCTTGCTGTAGGTAATGCCACCGGCGTCGCCCTTGACCTCGCGGACCTCATAGGTGTACTCGCCCGGCTTGTTGTAGGTGATCTCGCCGAAGTCGATGGCTGCCCTGCCCTTGTCTGGGTCAGCCTTGCACACGATCGCAGTCGCGAGTGCAGGCATCGGGGCATCGTTCTCGGACGTCGCAGCGAGTTCGAACTTAAACTCGTCCGCATCTGTCCAGTCGCGGCCCTCGAGCACCTTGGTCAGGCCAAAGCGCGCGCCGGTATCCACCGTTGCCGGCGTCATGTCGTACTTATAGCTAATCTTGCCGTTGTTGCCCAGATGGACGTCAACCTCTGTGGCGTTCGCCTTTGCAGACATGTTGTTCCACTTGGGGTTGAGCACGTCGGTCACGGTGCCGGTGAGGTTACCGCCCACGCTCTCCTTGGTGGTGTGGAGCTCATCAATAAAGGCCAGGCGTGCGGTTCCCTTGCTAAACGACAGGTTTCCACTCGCGTCGCGCACGACGGCGCCCTCAAAGTTCGCAGCGTGTTCACCGGCAAACTCAATAACAGCAGTACGGGATTCGGCCTTTCCGTCTGCGCCCAGCGCCTCAAACTCATCCTTGTAGTAATAGATGCCCTCGGCAGCCAGCGAGCCCGTCGCAGGCGTTGTGCAGTTCTTATCCACATAAATGGGAGTCTGCTTCTGGAAATAGTAATAACGGTTGGTGTCGGCAGGCTCAAAGTTTGCGATCGTATCGCCCAACGCGCCAGCGTTCCACTTGTTCGCGTAGAAGTTCACGATCTTGGAACCGTTCTCCGCTGTGATCGTATTGCTCTCGATGTAGCCCTTGAGCCCCGCTACCTTCTCGGGCGCAAACAGGTTGTCGAGCGCGTCTCTCTTAACGCTCGAGGTGTAGTTCACCCGGATGGGCTCAGTATCGTCGACCGTAAGAACACCATCGGTGATCTTAAAGTGGCGCAGCGGAA
This sequence comes from uncultured Collinsella sp., assembly GCA_902465115.1. Taxonomy (GTDB): domain Bacteria; phylum Actinomycetota; class Coriobacteriia; order Coriobacteriales; family Coriobacteriaceae; genus Collinsella. Next base: position 20,741 of record CABQMC010000002.1, on the reverse strand, counting down.
TCAGCGACGCAGGAATCTTGACTGTTACGATATCGCCGGCCTGAGGCTTGCCCTCTTCGGTATGCTGAACGGTGATGACCAGGTTCGCAGCGGCACCCGTAAATTTGTAGGTGTCGACATTGCCTTCGGTCTTCTTTGTCGGCTTGTCAAACGTCGTGCCGTTATACACGACAGACGTAAAGTTGTCGACCTGCATAAAGTCGCCCAGCTCGTCAGTAAACGTAATGTAGCCAGACTTATGCTCGCCATAACCGCCGTGAACTTCGGTCGGGTAACCAGCTTGGATAATGCTTCCCGAGATCTCTTCGAAGATTTTCTCGAGCTCAGAGGCGCTGGTTGCCGACTTGTAGTAATTGGCGTTTTCTGCGCGCGCACCAAAGTTGATGGTCCATTCGCCCCAGGAAGAAATGCTGGATGAGGCGGCAGGATAGTTGCTCGACACGGCATGCATGAACTTATTCTCTTTGCTTGTGCCATCAACCGTGGGGTCGGCGCTGGGGTTTACGCCGCTAAAGATACCGATCGTATAAATGTCGGCACCTTTATCCTTGAGGTCCTTGGCGCTTTTGATGGCGCTATTGGCAACCTTTTTCTCGAACCCACTAGAACTCGTAGGTGAACCATCAGTGAAGAAGACAACGATCTTCTTGGCGTCGGCGCGACCAGACGAAAATACCTCATCAGCCAGCTGCAAGCCATAGTCGGCGCGTGTAGAACCGGCGGGGTTAATTGCGTTGATTGTTTTCTTAAGATCAGTTGCGCCGGGTTCAGTCGCGCTGGCTTCAGAACAATTGGTCAAGCCCATCATGGTCTGTGAGTAGTTGTAGGTGTACCCATCATCACGATAAAAGTCATTTCCGACCGTGGTGGACTTATTGCCCGAGAACTTAACGACGGCAACCTGATGCTGCTTGGACTCGTCCGAAATCTTTGCATTTTCCTTGGCGATGGTGTCAATAAAGCTATTGGCAGCCGTCTTCAGCGCATCGATACGCTTGATGGGGTCTCCGTCGCCCATAGGATCACTCATCGAACCAGAGGCATCCAACACCAGCACGATGTCGAGCGGCTTGCCGGAGACCGTCGTATCGGATGTCGAAGAGATAGCAGACAGCGTGGTCAGGAAATCAGAATCCCCGTTCTCGACTGCCCTGACCGTCTTGTCGGTCCAGATTCGGCCGACGTTTTGAGTTGTTATTTCCTTTCCGTTATAGCCGCCGGCCCAGAACTTCCAGTGGTTGCTGGTGTCGTAGTCGACGACCGTTTTTCCGGTCATGGCCGGTCCGTCCATTCCGGTGCTGGACCTGGCGTTGGCCTCGGGCAGCATGGCAAATGCTGCAGCCGGCAACACCAGCACTACGGCCAGTATCACCGCCAAGAGACCCCTCGTGTACCTGCTCATCGCGTCTCCCTTCTCGCGGGCTCAGACCTTGCATCAGCCTAAAGTTACGGAATGAGACACAATTAGGGCAGGTGACACATGTTCCAGATTCGGTTTTGAGCGTGAGACAAATGTCTCACCAAAGTTGAGACACGGCGTTTTCGCAGGAAAACGGGTGCGACTCGGAGCCATCAGGCAAAAATGACCCACTTTCCTCCGTCCTTGGGGGATCAGGAGCTGTTACGGATATGGTGTCATTTCAAAACTGTGCCGGATTACGGGGCTAATGTCGGGACCTCATCCATACCTCCATTTTTTGAAAAACGGAAGGCTATCTACCTGCGGTTTTGTTTTTGCGTTTTTCTGCATGGTGGGAGGTTCGCTATCCAGCCCCGTAATCCGGCATAGTTTTGTTCGTGGCGGCCCAACCGCGCGTTTAAGCGCGGGGCCGGTGGGGCAATTTTGCCCCACCGGCCCCTATCCCGGCTCTATTCCAGCGCTATTCCGGCTTGGTTTTTACCGTGGGAGTCTTGTCCGCTGCGACCGGGGTGCGGGCGGTGTCCATAGTCAGGCAGTGCTTGGGGCAGCTCTCGATGCACTCGCCACACACCACGCAAGCGTACGGATCGATCGACCAGGTACCGCCCTTGCGATCGACCGCGAGTGCGCCCGCCGGGCAACGGCGCGCGCACATGCCGCAGCAAATGCACACGTCCATGTCGTTGACGATATGCCCGCGCAGGCGCTCGGGCGCCGCGAGCTTTTCCTGCGGATAGCACACCGTGACCGGCTGCTTGACCATAGAGCCCAAGGCCGTCTTGGCAAATGTCAGCAAACTCATGCCGCGCCTACCTTTCCGTGCAGCTAATGCAGGGGTCGATGGTCAGGATAATCATGGGAACGTTGGCAAGGAGTACGCCCTGCAGCGCATGCGTCAGACCCGCCAAGTTCTGCGACGTCGGCGTGCGCACGCGGAAACGGTCCAGGTTCTTGGTGCCGTTGCCGCGCACATAGTAATACGCCTCGCCGCGCGGCTGCTCAATCACAACCTCGCCGCGCGCGCCGTCGGCCGGCGTAAGCTTGGTGCGCCCGCCGATACCGTCGTGCGGAATCTTGCTGACAAGCTCCTTGATGATGTCCATGGCCTGTGTGACCTCGGCACAACGCACCTGGCAGCGGGCATAGCAGTCGCCATCGGTGGCAACGATGGGCTCAAACGCAGCCAAGTCCGCATAGGCACCGTCGCCAAACATGCGCACGTCGTAGTCCACGCCCGAGGCGCGGCCGAACGGGCCGACCATCGAAAGCTCCAGTGCATCTTTCTTGCTGATCACGCCCACGCCATGCAGGCGCTCGCCGCAGCTGTTGTCGTCCAAAAACGTATGCACCAGGGCCTCGTAGTCGGGGCGCATGGCGTCGAGCGTCTGGACAATACCCGCCAGCTCGGAGTCCTCAATGTCGTGCTTAAGGCCGCCGATCTCGTTGATCGACAGAATCACGCGGCCGCCGCAGGTGCTCTCAAAGATCTTGAGAATCTGCTCGCGCAGCGTCCAAGACCGATAGAACAGCGCCTCAAAGCCAAAGGCATCGGCGAGCAGGCCCAGCCACAGCAGGTGCGAGTGAATGCGCGAAAGCTCGTGCAAAATGGTACGGATATACTGCACGCGGCCGGGCACCTCGATGTCGAGCATGCGTTCGCAGGCGCTGGCATAGCCGCAGCTGTGGCCCACGGCGCAGATGCCGCAGATGCGCTCGGCGATGTAACCAAACTGGTGCATGTCGCGCTTTTCGGTGAGCTTCTCGAGTCCGCGGTGCACAAAGCCGATCTGCGGAATTGCCTCGATAACACGGTCGTCATCGATCACCAGATCCAGATGAAGCGGCTCGGGCAGCACCGGGTGCTGCGGGCCAAACGGAATGACGGAGCGATGTGCCATGGACCTTACGCCTCCTTTTCCTGCTTGTCGCGGGCGGCCTTGGCGGCAAGCGCCGCGCGGACCTTGGCCGCTTTCTCGGGATCCATGGCGGCAAGCTTTGCCTCCATCTCGGCAGCCTTGAGCGCGGCCTTGGCAGCGGCATCGTCATGCTGGGCATCGGAGCCGGCAGCCGCAGCGGGCTGAGCGACGGCAGCGCCCGCAGCGCCCTCCCCTGCAGCAGCCGCAGCGGCGGCCTTTTCGGCCGCGGCCTTGCGCGCCTTGGCCTCGGCAGCGGCACGGACCTTCATGGCTTTCTCGCGCGCGGCCTTCACCTCGGGCGTGATGACGCTCATGGGCTCGGCAGTCGAAACCTGGTAGAAAAAGCCCTTAAAGTCGACCTGCATGTCGGTGATGGCAAGGCCAAACAGGTCGTGGGCCTCATTTTCAAACGGGAACACCGCGGGGTAATACGAGCTGATGGACGGAATCTCCTGGTACTGGTCGATGCCCTCAACCACCAGGTTCTCAATCGCATAGCTGCCGTCCTGCGCAATATGCTCCTGAGCAGCACGAACGTTGATAAACGTATAGACCAAGCGATACGAGCCGTCGTCGACGTTGCGTTCAGCGTGCATTTGCACAAAGCGCGCGCCGACGCCCTTAAGCGCCTGGACATGCGACAGGAGCTCGTCGATCCCGACGGTGGTATAGATAGCCTTTTGCATTACTCGGCCTCCTTTGCAGCGGCGGGCTTCCCAGCGGCCGTGTCGCCGCCACCGGCACCGTCGGCCCCAGCAGTGGCCACAAACCCGCCCTCGCCCAGCTCAACGCCACCGTCCCAGGTAGCGGCACCGCCCACGGTGAGCGGATCGCCGCCGGCGCGCATCACGGCCTCCTTCTGGTCCAGGATGCCACACGCCTCCACGATGGCATCGATCACCGTCTCGGGGCGAATGGCGCACCCGGGCGCGTACACGTCCACGGGAATCGCGCGGTCCACGCCGCCGATCACGTTGTAGGCATCGCGGAACACGCCGCCCGAACACGCGCAGATGCCGCACGCCACCACGCACTTGGGCTCGAGCATCTGGTTGTAGATCTGGCGCACGACAGGCAGGTTCTGGGCATTGACCGAACCCGTCACCAAAAAGATGTCCGCATGCTTGGGGTTGCCGGTGTTGACCACGCCAAAGCGCTCCGCATCGAACAGTGGGGTAAGCGAGGCCAGCACCTCGATATCGCATCCGTTGCAGCTCGAACCGTCGTAATGAATAACCCACGGCGAGCGCGACATTTTATGATCCATGGATGCCGCCTCCTAAATAAATACGTCGACGAGGATGGGCATAAGGTTGAGCAGGCCAAACACCAGCGCCACGCCCCATCCGAGCCTAAAGCAGCTGCGCCAGGTGCTGCGTGCGAAGGTGTTGTCGATCAGGACCTCGACAAAATACGTCGCGGCCATCACGACCAGTGCGACCACCCAGCTCACCGGGTTGTCCCAAACAAAGAACATGCCCACCCACATCAAAAACAGCACGGTCTCACACCAGTGCATAAGGGTCATCTTGGCCAGCGTGCCGCCGCTCATCTCGGTGGCGACGCCCTGGACGATCTCCTGATGCGCGTGATGCGAGTACGAAAGGTCAAACGGCGACTTACGCAGCTTGATGGTAAGCACCGCGAGCAGCGCCAGGAAAATGGGCGCGCTGTACACGATGATGGGGGATGACTGCCCCGTCACAGCAATGGAATCGAAGCTGTCGGTGGCAAGGTACAGGCCCACGCTCATCAGCAAAACGGCGGGCTCGTAACTCATAACCTGCAGTAACTCACGATCGGCGCCAACCTGGGCAAACGGGCTTTGCGTCGAGGCGGACGCCAACACCACAAAGATCGCGGCGAGCGTCACCATAAAAGCGCACAGTAGCGTGTTAGAGCCCGACACAAAGATGCCGCCGCCCACGACGGTAAAGATGAGCGCGCACGCCATATAGGTATCGTCCATGGTGTTTACGCTGGCAGGAGCTTTGCGCAGCAGCTTGGCAACGTCGTAGAAAGGCTGGAGCAGGCGCGGGCCCACGCGGCCCTGCATACGGGCCGAAAGTTTGCGGTCAACGCCGTCGATCAGGCCACCAACCAAAGGCGCCAGCAGGGCAAACGCCACGGTGCCAATAAAAATGCCCACGACGCCCGAGCCTTCGAAATACTTACCGCGCAGCACCGAGGGCGCGCTCATGGCAAGCCGCTCGGGCCCAATCCACGCGCAACACAGCAGCGCAAACAAGATAATGCTGCAGCACACGACGCTACCCGCGGGGCCAATACGCTTCTCGCCAAGGGCGTCCTCCGAGTACCAATTGCGCTTTTCGGCCTTCACCTCATGTCCCATCGAGCCGCGGAAATGGCGGTAATTGTCGGTTCCCACGCCCGAAAGGTACACGTTGACGTGCGGTTTGTTGCTCACGCGGAATGAAGTCAGCAGCACCACGGCGATAAACGCCACGATAACCACCATCAGATACATGGCGTCCTTGCCAATAACGTACGGCACGCGGCCAAACACCATAGCCAAGTAAGGCGACACCAGGCCGCTCGAGATAACCGGGAACGCCACGCAGCACAGAATCAGTAGCGCGGCGATGGTGTTGAGCGCCATCCATTCGGTCTTATGGACATTGACCTCAACGTTTTGAGCTGTGGGGTCGACGCCCGAAAGCTTGGCAAGCCACTTGCCCCAGAAGTAAAACGTCGCGGCAGAGCCAAAGGCCAGCACCATGATCATGAGCACGTTGCCGGTCTGAGCAAACGCCACCAGGGCGCCCCACTTGGACACGAGCATGCCAAACGGCGCCACGAACATGCCCATGATGCCCAGCATCATCAGGCGCGTCAGATGCGGCATGCGGCTGAACATGCCGTCCATGTCCTCGATATTGCGGCTGCCGATATGATGCTCGGCCGTGCCCACGCACAGGAACAGCAACGACTTTGCCACCATGTGGAACAGGATTAGGAAGATGGCGGCCCATACGGCCTCGGGCGCGCCGACACCCAAGCAGGCACTAATGAGACCCAAGTTGGAAATGGTGGAGTACGCGAGCACACGTTTGGCGTTGCTCTGCGAGATGGCCATGAGGGCAGCAAGCAAAAACGTGATGGCACCCACACTCGTGACCATAAAGCCGGTCACGGGATAGATGGCATAGAGCGGGCTCAGCTTGACCATCAGGAACACGCCGGCCTTGACCATGGTGGACGAGTGCAGCAGGGCGCTCGTGGGCGTGGGGGCAACCATAGCACCGAGCAGCCAAGTATGGAACGGCATCTGCGCGGCCTTGGTGAGCGCGGCGAGCGACAACAGGATGACCGGCATCACCAGCAACGCGGATTGCGCGGTTCCGGCGCCGGAAAGTTCGATCATGCCCGAGATGGTCAGCGGCATGCCGTTAACGTGCAGGTACATGAGTCCGACCAAAAACGCGATACCGCCCAGCATGTTGAGGATGATCTGGGTGAAGGCGTTTTTGATGGCCTCGGGCGTGCGAGTGTAGCCAATCATAAGGAACGAGCACACGGTGGTGATTTCCCAGCCGCAGAACAGCCACTCAAGGTTGTCGCTCGTCACGATGACGAACATGGCCGAGAGGAACAGGAACATGAGCGCCAGGAACTGCGGGCGACGGTCGGGCGCGATCTGCCCGCGCAGCGCGGCCTCGTGCTCGTCATGGGCCTGGAAGTCCTTCATGTAGCCCAAGGCATACACGCAGATGAGGCTGCCGACGATGCCGACGGCGAGGACCATGATTACGCTCATGTAGTCCAGGTAGAGCGGGGTTGCGGTGACGGCTTCAGTCGCGGGCAGCGTCATGGCTGCAAAGGCGAGCGAGCCCACCAACTGGACTACGCCGAGCACCGTGGTGAGCGCGTTCCTATATTTGTACGCGTTGTACAGGATGACGGCGCACAGGATGACGTCGATAACGGAACTGATGATCGAGAGCACATGCGAGGTGCCGGGGGCAACCTCAAAGCTCTGCGGACCCGTGCCAAAAAACATGACGGCGACTACAACTGTCACCGCCATAATAATGCCGGAGCCTATGAGCCCCACCGCATCGCGGGCGCGGTCACCGCGCGCGAGCAGCATGCCCAGCGCAGGTACCAGCGGAAACAGGGTAAGGAAATACAGTAGCGTCATACCATCACTCCCCCATGCAAAAACGCTGCAATTGTTTAACGTTATAGCTCAATTGAGGAGCAGCAGCGGCAGGTTTTCGGTCAACTGGGGAGTTTTAGGAGTACGGGGCAAGGGCACGTCCGCTTTGGAGCAGAGAGACGACGCTCCCCTATCGCAGCGACAGGCGCGCGGGACACTGCGCGCGGTTTATTGGCCACTTTGGAGGATGTCCCGACAGGCTCGCGCCGGTCCAAAAAGTTGGCGCGGCAAGAAAAATGCGCCCCTGTGGGCGCACCATCCCGTTTGCTATTCCGCCTTTTTAACGCGCGGCTTGCGACCGCGCGGCTTATCGACCAGTGCGGCCTCACCGCTCTCGCGGTACTGACGGCACCAAGCCTTGACCGAAGACTCGCTGGGAATCTTGTGCTTGATCATGGCCTCGCGAACCGTCAAGCCGTTTTCCAGACGGTCCTTAACCACAGCGAGCTTTACGTCGTACGAGTAGGTGTGATGATGCGAACCGGCATTGAGAACGGCGTCGGCACCGCCCACGGCATACGCGCGGGCCCACTGACGAGCCGTGGCCTGGGGAATGCCAAGCTCCGCGGCGAGGGCGCGATGACCGACCCCCTCTTGGAGGATCTCGACGGCGCGCTGCCTAACCTCAGGCGCATGCGCGCGAGTCCTAGTTGCTTCCGACATACCTGCCACTTCTTAGCCTTAACCGTTAATCTGCTTTCTTACGTGCAAGTTAGATAGTAGCATTTTACTGTTTGCTCAAAGCAGTTAATTAAAATAGACGCGGCGTTATCTGGGCATTTGGCACCAAATTACGACATTTCTTTATCGATTATTTACGCTGGTAGCTGACTCGCAGCTAATCGTCATTCGCCTGTCAACAAAATTGGCGTCTCTTTATGTCTTTTGGTATAGAGGATATGGTTATTAACCCCTCCCCCAATAATTTTGAGTGATCTGCAAGGCAGTAGACGTCCTCACTCCTCATGATTACCGCGCATTGCCATCCACAGGAGCAAAACAAAAAGGGCGGGACCTGCTGCGCTTGCAGGCCCCGCACCGGTTGACACCCGACGGGACACAGCCGGGCGAGACGGATCCGTGCTACCGCCCCGCCTGGCCGCGAAGTTAACTACAGCTCGTTGGCCGCGTGATATGCCGTGCGGATGGCGCTCGCGATGTCGGCGGTGCGCTCACCCGAGCAGTCGCCCACGCAGGTCACGGGCACCGTCACGCCATCCAGGTCAAACGCGTTGGCCTTGGAGCCCACGGCCATCACCACGTAATCGCAGGCGATCTTCACCGGCTCCTCGGCGCCGTCCTCGGTGGTGCGAACAGCCTCCACACCCTCGTCGGTAATGGCGGTCAGACGGGTCTTAACATGCTGCTCAACGTTGTGCTCGGCAAAGTCGCTCATAATCAGCGGCAGAATGGTCTCGGACTCGCCCGCGGCAATCTTGTCGAGCATCTCGACGATCGCCACCTCGCAGCCGTGCTGCAGCAGGTACTCGGCAGTCTCGGTGCCCACCAGGCCACCGCCAATGACGGCGACGCGGCCGCTGAGCTCCACCTTGCCGGCCAGCACGTCCCAGCTCGAGACGACCTTCTCCGAATCGGCACCCGGAACGGGGATGACCACGTCGTGCGCGCCCACGGCCACAATCGCGGCGTCGGCTGCGTTGAGGTCCTCTGCCGTAGCGGCATGGTTGAGCTCAACCTTCACACCCAGGCCGGGCAAAATCTTCTCGTAGTACTCGACCGAGCGCATGATCTCGTCCTTGCGCGGAGGCGCGGCCGCCAGCACAATCTGGCCGCCCAAGTGATCGCTCGCCTCGTAGACGGTCACGTCGTAGCCGCGCTTGGCCGCCACGCGCGCGGCCTCCAGGCCGGCAATACCGCCGCCCACCACGGCGATCTTCTTGTCGCCCTCGCCCGGCTTAATGGCGATGGTCGCCTCGTCGCCATTCTCGGCATTGAGCACGCACGAGATGTACTTGCGGTTTTGAATTGCATCGACGCAGCCCTTGTTGCAGTTGAGGCACTCGCGGATGGGCTCACCCGTGGCAGCCTTCAGCGCAATGTCGGGGTCGCACATGAGCGAGCGGCCATAGGCGATGATGTCGGCCGCGCCGTCCTCCAGGATCTTCTCGCCGGCCTCGACCGAAACAACGCGGCCGACGGTGGCCACCGGCACGGAGACCAGGGCCTTGACGCGCTCGGCCACGGGCAGCGTCCAGTTGTAGGGCATGGCGCCCATGGGCGGAATGGTATCGCCCATGTTGCCCGTGTGGTTGGCCTGCGCGACCTGGATCATATCGATGCCCGCGCCCTCGAGCAGCTTGGCGAACTCGCAGGCCTCGTCGGGCTGCAGGCCGCCCTTGCCGCGCGGCGTGCCGTCGGGGTTCTCCATGATCACGGGGAGCTTGTACTCCACCATCAGCTGCGGCGCGGCTTCCTTAATGGCAGCGACGACCTCCAGCGCGTAGCGGACGCGGTTCTCGAACGAGCCACCGTACTCGTCGGTGCGCTGGTTGAGGATGGCCGAGCACAGCGAACCCACCAAGCGGTCGCCGTGGACCTCGATGGCATCGATGCCGGCCTGCTGCGCGCGAGCGGCCGAGGCAGCGATGGCCTCCTTGATCTGGGTGAGCTGCTCTACGCTCGCCTCGTTCACAAAGTGCTGCATGTCGTGATGCAGCTTGGCGTAGGCCTGGTTGCGGATCTCGTTGGACTCGGCCATCTTGGCGGCAAAGGTCTCCTCGTCGCCGGCGGCCTTGGCCTCCTGCGCGGCCTTGGCGGCGGCCATGGAACCCATGACCATGCGGCCGACACCGGGCACGTCGTACTCGGGGTGGAACAGCTGCAGCGCGACCTTGGCGCCGTGCTTGTGGACGGCATCGGCCAGCGCCTTAAACGTGGGGATCTGGGCGTCGGTTGCCAGCTTGGGCGTGGGGCTTGCGGTCATGACGGGAGCAACGTCGCCGATGACGATGTAGCTCACGCCGCCACGGGCCAGGCGCTCGTAAAAAGCCAGGCTGCGCTCGCCAATGGAACCGTCGCGCTCCTCGTAGCCGGTGGTGAGCGGCGGGAACATAATGCGGTTTTTGAGCTCAAGGGGGCCAACCGTAATGGGCTGGAGCAGCTTGGATGCAGGTGCGGTCATGGACATTCCTCTCTTGTAGGCGCGGCGGCGATGGTGCCGCGTAGTTGTCTAGAGGATATGGCATGGGGGCACAGCGGCACAACGGAAATCGGCGGACAGCAGGCAGCGGCAGGTGGATGGGGATGGGCGGGGCGGCCCGTCGGTATATCTCGACCTGTAACACCTAGCCGCCCAAATCGGGCCTACGTGTTACAAATCGAGATTTTGTTTGAAAGGCCGAGAATCGGACCGAAAACACGGTCCCCAGATAACAAAAAAGCTCGCCGGCTAGGCCGACGAGCTGCAAGTTCTTGGTCGCGGGGGCAGGATTTGAACCTACGACCTCCGGGTTATGAGCCCGGCGAGCTACCAGACTGCTCCACCCCGCAATGTCTGGGCGCCTCATGTGCGCAAGAAAGAATATTACGCGGGAGTTCGGTAAACGGCAAGGAAAATCTCGTGGAGCATAATTCCTTCATATTTAAACCCCTCAGCCCCTATCACCGTAAACGAATCGCAGCCGAGAGCCGTCGGCGGCGCGTATACAATGGTGCGCGTCCTTTTATGCCAACACTGGGAGTAGACATGCTGCTCGCTATCGATATGGGAAACACGCAGACGGCCATGGGCCTGTTTGACGGAGACGAGCTGGTGCAGTCGTGGCGCATGCCCACCGACCGCTCTTATACCGCCGACGAGATCCATGTGCGCCTGATGGGTTTCTTTAAGATGTACGGCCTTTCGCTCGACGCGGTCGACGCGATCGCCTTTGCGGGCGTGGTGCCGCAGCTCTCGCGCGAATGGCACGCCGTGGCCGACCGCATTGCCGCGGATGCCATCGTCATTGGGCCGCAGACGGCCGCGGTGACCAAGCTGCGCGCGGCGCGTCCCCAAGCCGTAGGCGCCGATCGCGTCGCCAACGCCGTTGCGGCCGAAACTTTCTACGGCGCGCCGGCAATCGTGGTGGACTTTGGCACCGCGACCAATATCGACGTCATCGATGAGGACGGTTATTACATTGGTGGAGCGATTGCGCCGGGGATCCGCATTTCGATGGACGCGCTCGCCGCCCGAGCCGCCAAGCTCGCCAGCGTTCCGCTCGAGGCGCCCGAGCACGCCATCGGCCGCGATACCGAGGAGTGCATCAAGGTCGGCGCCGTAACGGGCGCCGCCGCCATGGCTGAGGGCCTGGTCGCGCGCATGAAGCGCGAGCTGGGCCGCGAGGATGCCACCGTTATCGCCACGGGCGGCCTCGCCAGCATCGTCGCCGATTCGACCGACGCCTTCGACGTGGTCGACGGACAGCTCACCATCAAGGGTATCTGCGAAATCTACCGCCGCATGCAGGAGCTAGCGTAGGCTCTGGCGAAGCCGAGACGCTACAGACCGCGAATCTGTACGGCCTCGGGCGGAAACTCCTGCTCGCCGGCATCGGTCTTGATGGTCGCGCGACCCCAGATGTCCAGGCCCGCAAACACACCGACCGCAAGCGGCAAGCCGTTGGGCGACACCGCCGCAACTTGGCGACCGAGCAGCGGCACCATATCGAAGTACTCGCCCAACACGGGGGCCAACGGCCCTGCGGCGCCTTGCGGCGTGTTGGCAACAACCGCCCAGGCGTCCACGCGGGCCAGCACGGCGGCGGCCAGCGCCTCGACCAGCGCTTCGTCAGCCACGTCCACACCAAGCTCGCTCAGCGCCGAACGCTCAATATCCACCGTCACGGCACCGAACATGCCCGCAGCACCGGCACCGCCGTTCACGGCAACACGCGCGAGCGACGTCTCAAACGCAGGCGCGCCGCACACGATGTCACTCGGCCACTGGATACCCACCTTACCGGCAAGGCCCAACCCCGGCATCGAAGCCGTGCCCACGAGCGCGTCCATCATGCCCATCGCGGCCACAAACGGCAGGCCATGGAAGGCGTGCATATTCACATCCGGACGCACGACCAGCGAAAACGCCAGCGAAGCGTTGCCCGCGCTCCATGCGCACCAGCCCGCGGACACGCCCTCGCGACCCGCGTCACGTGCCGCGTCGAGCTCGGTGCCGGCGGCAACAGCATTCATCTCGATCATCTACATACGCCCCAATTCGCCCACGATATGGCCCACGCGGTCCTCGGGCTCCTTGACCTCGACGCCGTTGTAGCGGAAGAACCGCGCCGGGTCGTGCATCAGGTCCTCGAGCGGCACCAGCACAAAGTCGCGCTCGCCAATGAGAGGATGCGGCAGGCGCAGCTTTTTGCCGCCGTGGGTCTCGCCGTCCATCCACAGCAGGTCCAGGTCGATGGTGCGCGGACCGTTGGCCTTGGCCTTTTTGGAGCGGTCGCGCCCCAGCTCGGCCTCGATCTTCATGAGCTCGTCGAGCAGCACCAGCGGCGCCAGCTCGGTCTTGATCTCGATGACGGCGTTGGCAAACGCGTCCTGACGCGTCTCGTAGGCCGGCTCGCTCTCGTAAATCTTGGAGGAGTTGGACACGCAGGTGAGTGGAATCTCGGCGATCATCTCGCGTGCGGCGCGGATGTTGTCGCAGCGATGCCCCAGGTTGGAGCCCACAGCCACAAACGCGCGGCGCGGCTGCGGCTTGGCAACCGCCCAGTAACCGTTCAGGAACTGCGCAAAACCCGCGGCGTCGTGCACGCGCACGATGTTGGCACCGGCCTGGATGGCGCCCAGGCACACGCCAAACGTAGCGGCATCGCGCTCGGCGGCCTCGGTCACGCCCGAGACGGCGCCCACAAAGCGCTTGCGCGACACGGCGCACATGAGCGGATAGCCCAATGACGCCATCTTGGCAGTCTCGCGCTGGATGACGATGTCCTCGTTAGCCGACTTACCAAAGCCCGGGCCAGGATCAATGCAGATGCGGTCGCGCGACACGCCGGCATGGATGAGCGTGCGGGCCTGGTCGGACAGAAAGCCCATGACGCGGCGCATGATGGGCGCCGAATCGGGCAGGGTGAAGCGGCGGAGCTGCGAGGTGGGCACGTAGGCTTCCTCGCGGCGGGCGCTGCGGCGCATCATGGCGGCCAGGCGGTCATTGGACTCCGATGCGGCCTCGGTGGCTGCGGGAGTGGCCTCGGGCGCGGGCGCGACGGTCTCGGCGGCAGTAGCCTGCTCGGCGGCCGGCGTCTCCTGCTCGCTTGAAGGCTCGGACGTGGGCTCCGGTTCGCCAAACGGCAACGAGGGCTGCACCACGCCGCCCGGAAGCTTGGTCTCCGGCTTAGGCTCGCCCAGCAACTTGCCGCGACGGCGGCGAGCCGGCTTCTCGGCCTCACGCGCGGCCTCGGCAGCCGCCTCGCGCGCCTTCTCGGCAACAAACGCCGCTGCCGAGGTATCGAGCTGCACCGTTGCGTGCGTGCGTGCGGGCGCGGCGACCTCGCCGGCATGCATCACGATGACGCCGCAGGTGCTCGTCTTAACGAACTCGACCATCTTGGGATCGGTGAAGCCGGTCACGTCGTTGACGATCGAGGCGCCGCAGCGCACGGCCGCCTTGGCAACCGCCACATGACGCGTGTCGATCGAGACGATGGCGCCCTCCTTGGCCAGCGCGCGCACCACGGGCAGCACGCGGCGAGCCTCCTCGTCGGGGTTGACCGGGGTAAAACCAGGGCGCGTGGACTCGCCGCCCACGTCGATGATGTCGGCGCCGGCGTCGAGCATCGCCAGGCCGTACTCGATGGCGGCATCGGGGTCGAAGTGCTCCCCGCCATCGCTAAACGAATCGGGCGTCACGTTGAGGACGCCCATGATGCGCGGACGGTCAAAGCTGAGCTCGTACTTTCCGCACCGCCATGTCTTGCTGTCGTTCGCCATGAACATCCTCCTAAAATGCCCACGCCGCCGAGCTTGGGGAGCTGGCGGCGGGGTCGCTTTGCACTCAGTCTTTCTATTGTATCCGCGCACGCGGGCTAGAACGCAAACGCGGCCGCGATGTCGCAAGAAATCAGCAGGTCGGCATTTGCATCCTGATCGGTAGGAGCAAGATTGCAAATAGCCAGCGTATCGCCGGTAAAGTATCGCGTAAGGCCCGCCGCCGGATACACCACGAGCGAGGTCCCGCCTACAATGAGGGCATCGGCCGCGGCGATGGCGGCAACGGCACCGGTCAACACATGCTCGTCGAGCGGCTCTTCGTAGAGCACCACATCGGGCTTAATGCGCCCGCCGCACGCAGGACACACGGGCACGCCCGCGGCGTCCTCGTGCTCGCGCGAGCAAATCCACTCGGCGCTATAGACCGCGCCGCACGACTGGCAAATGTTGCGATGGACCGATCCGTGCAGCTCAAACACGCGCCGCGAGCCCGCCATCTGATGCAAGCCGTCGATGTTTTGCGTCACCACGGCATCAAGCTTGCCGGCGCGCTCCAGCTCGGCCAGCTTGGTGTGGCAGCGGTTGGGCTTGGCGCCAAGCGCGATCATCTTAGTGCGGTAAAAGTCGAAGAACTCGGCAGGATGCGCCTCGTAAAAGCTATGCGACAGCATGGTCTCGGGCGGATAGGCAAACTGCTGGTGATACAGGCCGTCCACGCTACGGAAATCGGGGATGTCACTTGCCGTGGAAACACCCGCGCCGCCAAAGAAGACCACGCGCTTGTGGGTGTCAAACAGATCCGCCAGCGCGGCGGAGGCCTGCCTGGGGTCCGATATTGCCTGCGTCATATGAGTCCTCCGTCCTTGTTGGTCGGGCAGCGTTGAGCGACGTCCCAGCATGCGTCCTTTAAGTCAGCATGCGCGGAGCCCACCCCGCCCCTGTTGCGCTAATCTTAAGCCTGCCAACCCCGTCGAAAGGACACCATGCCTCAGACTTACACTTTCGCCTCGTGGAACGTCAACGGCCTGCGCGCCGTGCTCAAAAAGGACCCGAGCTTTATCCAGATCGCGCAAGAACTCGACGTCGATATCCTGGCGCTGCAAGAGACCAAGTTGCAAGAAGGCCAGGTTGATATTGACCTGCCCGGCTATCACCAAACCTGGAGCTACGCCGAGCGTAAAGGCTATTCGGGCACTGCGGTCTTTAGCCGCCAGGAACCGCTGCGCGTGCTGCACGCCGACGCGCTGCTACCCTACGCCGGCGAGGGCGAGGCGGCCGAGCTCGTCGCCCAAGCCGTAACCGAGGGCCGCGTCTGCGCGCTGGAGTTCGACAAGTTCTGGTTTGTGGATGTCTACACGCCCAACGCGCAAAACGAACTCGCGCGCATCGATGTGCGCATGGCCTGGGACGATGCCTACCGCGGCTTTTTGAGCGCGCTTGAGCGCGAGACCGGCAAGCCCGTCGTAACTTGCGGCGACTTTAACGTGGCACACGAGGAGATCGACCTTAAGAACCCCAAGTCCAACCGCGGCAACGCCGGCTTTTCGGACGAAGAACGCGGCAAGTTTACCGAGCTGCTCAACGCCGGGTTTACCGATACCTGGCGCGCGGCAAACCCCGACGTCGAGGGCGTCTACAGCTGGTGGAGCTACCGCTTTAATGCCCGCAAGAACAACGCAGGCTGGCGCATCGACTACTTCCTGGTAAGCGACGCAATCGCCGACAACGTACGCGACACCGGTATCCGTGGCGACATCTTCGGCAGCGACCACTGCCCCGTTACCCTCACGCTAGAGCTCTAGCGCCAAGTAATTCCTGGGGGACAGAGGAAAACAGATCATGTGACCCCTCTCCCCCTATAAGTTGCGGTGGAATAGTTCCTGTTTGGGCAGCAAATAGCCAAAAACAAGAACTATTCCACCGCAAGTTCGTGAGGGAACGCGAAATGCCTTACAGCCCGTATTTCACGACGACACGGTTAATGCGACGGCACCAAGGCTTGTACAAGGCGGCCAAAAACACACAGGTCGCAAGGCCGTGCGTAATATCGAACGGCACTGCCGTGGCAAGACGCGCCACGGCGCCCGCCCAAGTAAGCGGCTGTACAAATCCAATGATGTCATACGCGTTGATCACGACGCCATAGAGCAAGCCCGACGCAAAGCCGTACGCCAGCAGCGCCGGCATACGCACGGTGCCATCGGCGCGATCAAAAGCGCCGGCATGCGCCAGCGCACCGCCAACGTATCCCACGAGCCCCCAGGCATACATCTGCCACGGCGTCCACATGCCCTGTCCAAAAAAGAAATTGCTGGTCAGCGCCGCCAGCGCGCCAACCATAAAACCATTGCGGCGGCCAAGCGTCGCCCCCGCGATAATGGCGATGGCGCTCACCGGTTTAAAGTCGGGAATGGGCCCAAAAAGAATGCGCCCCGCCGCCGCCAGCGCCGCCAACACCAGCGTGGGCATAATCTGGCGCAGGCCCGGACGAGATGCCTCGTAACCCGCAAAGAACAGCGCGAGCACCAGCGCCACCACAACCAGCATGGCCAACGCTGCCTGCTCAACACCCGACAGCAACGCCGCAGCCATCACGGCTGGCACCGCCAGCAGCAGCGGGATTTCCAGTTTTGCAAGCAAGCGCGAGAAACGACAGTCCGTCATCCCATCACGCCCTATAGAACACGTTGTCGGCAAAGAAGTCGGCCGGGGGCTCCATGCAGGCAATCTCGCCGTCAAACATCATGGCGACGTCGTCGGCTACCTGCTCGGCAAAATCCAGATCGTGCGTGGCCATGATGACGGTGCCGCCAGCCTTCGCATGGTCACGCAGGGCGCGGGCGATGATGCGGCGGCTCTCCAGGTCCAAGCCCTTCGTGGGCTCGTCAAGCAGCAGCAGCTCGGGGCCGATCAGCAGCAGCTTTGTCAGTGCGAGCAGCTGGCGCTGTCCGCCCGAGAGGTCGTAGGGGTGGCGCGTCTCCAGGCCGTCCAATCCCAGTTGCGCCGCACGCTCCAGCGCCAAGTTCTCGTCATATCCGCAGGTCGAGGCCCATTCCATCAGCTCATCGCGAACCGTCTCGGCAACCAGCAATGCTTTGGGATTCTGAGGCAGCAGCGCCGCCGAGGCCGCTCCGCGCACCATGCGGCCGCGCTGCAGCTTGGCGGTCTTCGCCAGCACCGAGAGCATCGTCGACTTACCGCATCCGTTACCGCCCACAACCGCATGCACCGCGCCAGCCGAAAACGACGCATCGAACCCGCGCAGCACCCAACCGCCCGCGCGATCGTAGCGAAACCAGCCTTCCGACAGGGTGGTAGCCGACCCGCCGTGCATTTTTTGGAGTATTCTGCTTCCATCCGTGCGCGGAAAGGCTTCCGAGCCGTTCTCGAGCGACGTTTGCGCCACAAAGTTTGACGATTTGTCCAATTCCGAACTTTTTTTCGCGCTCGATATGTCCCCGGGCAGCTCCAGAGAGCCCAAATTGTCCTCACGCCTGCTGAATACTCCGTTTTTTGCACATCGGATGGCACCCCACCCCAACATGTCATCGGAAAACAGCGATTCTCGGCGTCCCAAAGAAGCCATATCCGCCACCTCGCGCACGCGACCGTCCTCAATCCGGTACGCACACGTCGCGTATTCGAGCATTGGGCGCGGCTGATGCGTCGCCACAACAACCGTGCAGCCCAGCTCGCGATTCACACGAAACAGCGCGTGCAGAAAATTCTTCTCAGCAACGGGATCGAGCTGAGACGTGGGCTCGTCGAGTAGCAGCACACGCGGACGCAGCGCCAGGACGGCGGCAAGCGACAGCAGCTGCTTGCGACCACCAGAAAGCGTATCGGCATCACGATGAAGCCAGTCCTCCAGACCAAAGAAATAGCTGGTCTCGGCAACACGGCGGCGCATCTCGTCGCGCGACACACCCAGATTCTCTAGGCCAAACGCCATCTCGTGCCACACGGTGTCGCACACGATCTGGTTCTCGGGGTCCTGAAACACATAGCCCACGCGCTCCGCAGACGCCCGCACGTCCATGTCGGCAACGTTCTCGCCCAGCACGCGCGTATCGCCAGTGCGCTCGCCCGCCGGAGCGATCTCGGGCTTGAGCAGCGACAGCAGCGTCGACTTGCCCGAACCGGTACCGCCAACAAGCAGTGCAAACGCACCTTGGGAAACACGCCAATCAAGCCCCTCGAGCACCGGTGCCTCGGCCCCGGGATAGGCAAAACTAAGGCCTCGCACCTCAATCGCCGGCGCGGCCGAGCCATATGCCACACCCGCCGCCGAGCTCCTATCCAACCGAGCCATCAGCCAAACCTCTTCTCATCAATCGCGCGCGACGCGCAAGGCAGCATCATCCAGGCAGCGTACACGACATAGCCCAGCCACGGCGCCGGCACCGATAGTTGCGGGTAAAACGAATACTGCATCGTCGCAGTCCACGCCACTGCCGTCGTGGCCATGCCAAACAGCGCAAGTCCAACCAGCGCGGCAACATCGCCGCGCCCCAGCCGATACCGCGCATACGTCGTACGACGCATCGCGGCACCCCACCCGCGCGAGCGCATCGCGTCCGCGCGATCCAGCGAATCTTCCATGCCCCAGCCCATCAACACGCTCGACGCCCGCAGGCGCGATCGCACGGGATCGGTGGGCGCGCGGCCCGGCACATCAATCGCATCCTGCACCGCCAGCACCGTACGACCGCGGCGTAAAAACTGCGGGATAAGCCTCATGCACATCGAGATCATGAGCGCAATCACCGGTGCGGCATTGCCCAGCAGCGCGAGCACCTTGTCGTATTCGAGCATCGACGCCGCGGCCTCAAACCACAGCACGCTCGCCACAAACAGCCCGCCCATGCACAGGCCGTATACCATGCTTTCCAGATACACCGCGCGCATGCCAATACGGAACAGCTCCGTCGAGCCCGAGGCGCTAAACAGCGGATTGACCAGCGCGATAATCAAAATCACCGGCAGCTGCCAGCGGAGTGCGCCCAGCGTGCGGGCAGCCCCGCGCGTCGCAAATCCATACGCCAGCCCGCCCGCAAGTGACAGCGCAATCAGCACCGGCTGCATCGAGAACATGGTGAGCCCCAGCGTCAGCACCATGTAGAGGGCCGGCACAGCCGGATGCGACATCGAGAATGCCGCGACGGGCTCGCCGCCAAACTCCTCTTGTATGTTGTCCACGGGCACCCCCGTCCCCTCGCTCAAACGACAGCTCCGCAGCACCGCCAACGCCGCACGCAAGCAGCGCAAACGCCACGCCGGCGGCACCGACATCGGCCGCCATGAGCCAATCGCTACGCGCTCAACATATGCCTGCGGTATCATATTGCGCCGTGTATCGTTTCCAAACACACGTCTCTATAACGTAACAGGAGATCACATGGACGCAACCGCAATTATCCTCGCTGCCGGCGAGGGCACCCGCATGAAGTCGAACCACTGCAAGGTTTCGCACAAGATCCTGGGCAAGCCCATGGTCCAGTGGATCGTCGACGCCACCATCAAGGCCGGCTGCAGCCGCCTCGTGGTCGTCATCGGCAGCCACGCCGACGAGATGCGCGCCCTCATCGACGGCGCCTATGCCAACAGCGCCACCAAGGTCGAGTGCGTCGAGCAGACCGAGCGCCTGGGCACCGGCCACGCCGTGAAGGTCGCGCTCGAGGCCTGCGGCATCGCGCAAGGCCCGGTCGTCGTGCTCAACGGCGACCTGCCGCTCATCACCGCCGACACCGTCGCCAAGTTCGCACAGACCGTCGCTACCGGCGAGCTCGCCTGCACCGTCATGACCATGACCCCGCCCGACCCCTTCGGCTACGGCCGCATCAAGCTGGGCGCCGACGGCCAGATCGAGCGCATCATCGAGCAGAAGGACTGCACGCCCGAGCAGGCCGCCACGCTGCTGGAGTGCAACGCCGGCTGCTACGCCTTTGACGGCGCGCAGCTCGCCGCCCACATTAACGAGATCGGCAACGACAACGCGCAGTCCGAGTACTACCTGCCCGACATGCTCGAAATCCTCAAGGGTCACGGCCAGGCGGTCTCCATCTTCCACTGCGATGACTACCGCGACGGCCTGGGCGTCAACAGCCGCATTCAGCTCGCGCAGCTCACCGCTATCGCGCGCGACCGCATCAACGAGCACTGGATGGCCGAGGGCGTCACGTTCATCGATCCCACGCAGGCCTGGATCGGCCCCGATGCCACCATCGGCCGAGACACCATCGTGTGGCCGCAGACGCATCTGATCGGTCACGTCACCGTG
>CABQMC010000001.1 GCA_902465115.1 uncultured Collinsella sp. | reverse complement strand
GCCGCGCGGCAAGGAGATATATTGCCAGACCGGAGGGGCCCCGGGGGCGGGAATCGCGCACTCCATATTTTGTTCACAAATGAATAGGTCCCTCAGTCGCATCACTGAGGTTAAAACTGAAGCATTGGCTTCTGATATTGGCGATGACCAGCTGTTTTATGAGTATTGAGACATCGGTCATCTCTGGAACGCTACTTTACTCCAAAGGCATCAGCCATTTGTTTCCCATCGGTAAAAGGCAGGTTTTGTTCGCCAAGCGTTCTTATATATAGACAGATACGGGTTCGAACCCATGAAACGGCGACAAAAAAGACGGCCAACCGAAGTTGACCGTCTCGGCAATCTTTGGGTGGGCCGTCAGGGGTTCAGCCTGCTTCGCAGGCGGCCGCTGCGGCGCTTTCTCGCCTTGCGCGCTGCGCTGGCAAACGCTCACGCGTTTACTCAGCTCCGCGCCCCGACGGGTTTGAACCCATGTCGCGGCAACAAAAAAGCGACCAACCGGAGTCGATCGCTTTCTTTTCTATGGTGGGCCGTCAGGGGTTCGAACCCTGGACCTTGGGATTAAAAGTCCCCTGCTCTGCCAGCTGAGCTAACGGCCCGCGGGTGGCATTGTACCACGGTCTGGGACTATTCCCAACTCCATTGGCCGTTCTGGAAAATCACAACTTCACGTCCATCAGGCGTAATGCCCGTAATATCGATGTCGTCCGTGCCGATCATAAAATCGACGTGTGTGCTCGAGACGTTAACGCCATGCTCCAGGAGCTCCTCCTTGGACATGTCATACCCACCCTCGATGCATTCGGGGAAACCGACACCTAGCGCGAGATGGCAGCTAGCATTCTCGTCATAGAGCGTATCGTAGAACAGAACACCACTTTCGCGGATCGGCGTGTTCTTGGAAATGAGCGCGACCTCTCCCAGGTGAGCAGCGCCCTCGTCAGTATCGATGATACTTGCGAGCGTTGCCTTGCCCACGCGGGCGTCGTAGTCCACCACGCGGCCGCCCTCGAACTTAATCCAAAAATCTTCGACCTTATTGCCGTGATGGATGAGCGGCATGGCCGAGTACACGATACCGTCGGCGCGCATGCGATCGGGCGAAGTGAAGACTTCCTCGGTGGGAATGTTGGGGAAGAAGGGGTGCCCATCGGGCGTCTTGCCCTTGCCGCCGGCCCACTCGTGACCTTTCGTCATGCCAATCGTCAGATCGGTTCCATTTGCCGCGTTGTAATGCAGGTAGTCGAAACGATTGTCGTTCAGGAAACGCAGGTTCTTTTCGAATGCGGCGTCATGGAGTTCCCAGTCGCTCTCTGGGTCCTGGCCATCGGCGCGCGCGGTGTGCAGAATCGCATTCCACAGCTTATAGATTGCAACCTCATCGGCGTCTCCTGGGAACACCTCGTGCGCCCAAGCCACGACCGGAGCGCCGGCGATGCACCACGGATTGATGTTGTAATCCAGTCCACGGCGGAAAACTTTGCACTGCGTATTCCTCGCCTTTGATGCCGCGGCCGGCTTGGCTGGATCGATGCCCTTGAGGGCCGCAGGATCCGCACCCTCGATAAAGACAAAGCAGGCACCATCCTGGGCCAAGGAATCCAGCTGCATGCGCTTCCACTCGGGCGTCTGCTCAAAATAGCTTTTCTCGACATGCTCGTACGTGAGCCTCGTCACGGCATCATCGGCCCAAATGACCGTCACGTGGCCGGCGCCGGCAGCATAGGCCTCCGCGACCACCACGCGCGCAAACGGCGCGCACTCGACCGGAGACTGAACGACGACCTCCTGGCCGGGCTTGACGTTTACGCCCTTGCGGACGACCAGACGCGCGTAGTTTTTAATCTTGGGCTCCAGGGCCTTCATGCCCTCCAGAGCCTCTTCGACCGTCAGGGCAGCTCGAATCATGTGCCACTCCATCTATCTATAGAACAGTAAAAAGGCGCGCCGCAAAAACGACGCGCCTTATATCTTAGCGATAAGTATGTATGCAAACGCTACTTCTTCTTGGAGTCCTTCTTGTCCTCCTCGGCAGCCGCGCGCTCAATAAGAGCGTTGAGCTTGTTCTCGGACATGCCCTCGGCCTGCGCGCGGTACATGTTGCGCAAGGGACGAATACGAGCGAAGTCATAGATAAAGTCGCCCAAAATGATGACGTAGGACAAAACAATGCCGACCATCTGGACAGGGCTGGACACCATGCCAGCGGGAGCGAAGTACAGCGAGGCCCAAATTGCCACGACGAGCACCATGCCAATGGCGAGCACAATCCACCAGATGCGACGGCGCTTGGTGTAGTCCTCGTCCTGCTTGAGGAGGATATTCGACACCGTATAGATGCGGTCCTCCTTGGCGCGCTGCTTAGCCTTACGGGCGCGCTTCTCCTCTTTAGAGAGGCCCTCGAGGTTCTCGCCCTTCTCGAGCTCTTTGCGGCGTGCCTTAGACGAAGCCGGCACGACGCGAACGGAGCTCGCTGCTTGGCGGGCGGGCTTAGCAGATGCGGCAGACTTGCGCGCAACCCCGGTAACTTCGTGGGATTGCGTGCGCTTGTTCGTGGCGCTACGGGTACTCACTTATGCGTTCTCCTTCATGCTTGTGAACTGGGAGCCCGTGATGATCTGGAAGGCCTCGCGATAGCGCTCGGACGTGCCATCGATGACCTCGGCGGGCAGGTGCGGGGTCTCCCCCGTCATATCCCAGTTGGCCTTGAGCCAATTGCGGACGAATTGCTTGTCGTAGCTAGGCTGGATCTTGCCCTCCTCGTAGCTGGCAGCAGGCCAGAAACGGCTGGAGTCGGGCGTGAGGCACTCGTCGATCAGCGTGACCTTGCCATCAATAACACCAAACTCGAACTTGGTGTCGGCAATGATGATGCCACGGGTCGCGGCGTACTCGGCGGCAGCCTTGTAGATCTTGAGGGAAAGGTCACGAATCTGCGTGGCGATGTCCTCGCCCACGATCTCGCAGCAACGCTCGAACGAGATGTTCTCGTCGTGGTCACCGATCTCGGCCTTCGTGGACGGCGTGAACAGCGGCTCAGGAAGCTTGGAAGCCTCGGTCAGGCCCTCAGGCAGCTGGATGCCGCAGACGGTGCCGTTCTCGTCGTAGGTCTTCTTGCCCGAACCGGTCAGATAGCCGCGGACGATGCACTCGATAGGAATCGTCTGGGCCTTCTTAACCAGCATGGCGCGGCCAGCGAGGTAGTCACGATACTCAGCAAACTCCTCGGGGAAATCCGCCGGGTCGATGGAAACGAGATGGTTGGGGACGATGTCGGCAAACTTATCGAACCAGAATGCCGAGATGCGATTGAGCACCTCTCCCTTAAACGGAATCTCGTCGGGAAGAATGAAGTCGAACGCAGAAATGCGGTCGGTGGCGACCATCAGCAGGTTTTCACCGGCATCGTAAATATCACGAACCTTGCCACGGGAATCCGGACGACGCTCCATCGTTGTCACGTGAGTCACTCCTTACCTAAATACGACAGAAATGCGGGTTCTTTCCCGCATGTTTTCGCAAACTCGGAGCGGCAGGGACGCAGCCCCTCCTTCACCGAATAGCGAAAAGCTAGTGCTCCATTGTAGTAGATGCCGCGTCCGCCGTGTGCTCGCGGGGCAGATGAATTGTAAAAGTCGTACCCTTTCCAAGCTCCGACTCCACGGATATGTAGCCATGGTGACGCTCGACGATCTGCTTGGTCACGGCGAGGCCAACGCCCAAGCCGCCAGCTTCGCGGGCGCGGCTGGCATCGGCGCGCCAAAACCGCCCGAAGATGCGCGACAGATCGTCCTTGGCAATACCGATGCCAGTATCAGAAACGGCAATGCTGACATGCTTGCGGTCACTGAGCACCGACACCACAACCCAACCGCCCTCGGGGGTGTAGCGCATGGCGTTGCTCATGAGGTTGATAACACATTGCGTGATCATGTCGGGATCGGCCTCGACGACATCGTCGTGACCCTGGGTCTCGTCCGCAAAACGCAGGCGCAGATCGCGGTCGACAAACAGGCGCTCCTGGGCATTGACGATGGAACGCACGAAAGGAACCATGTCCACCGGCTCAAGGTTGAGCGGAGCCGTGCTGTTTTCCATGCGAGACAGGTCGAGCATCTGCTGCACCAGACGAGCCAGGCGACGCGTCTCGGAAGCAACGGTCTCCAAATGCTCATCGTCGGTGGGATACACGCCATCCTGCATGGCCTCGACCGTTGCGAGCATGGCCATAAGCGGCGTGCGAAGCTCGTGTGCAACGTCTGAGGTCAGGCGCTTCTCGTGTTTCATATCCTTCTCGAGCGAAGTGGCCATCTCATCGAAGGTCTCACCCAGCTGATCGATCTCGTCATCACCGCGCAGCCCCGTGCGAGCCGACAGGTCGCCGTCACGGATTTGCTTTGCGGTACTGGTGATGCGATGAATCGGCTTGGTGAGCATACGCGACACGAGCGATCCGATAACGACCGAAATGCAGATTGCAACAACCGCGGCGAGGGCCATGGCGTTAAAGGTCTTCTCTCTGAATGCTGAATCTGCCCTGGTGAGCAGGGCATCGGAGCCAATCGCCCACAATTTGACCTGGCCCACGTGCTCGCCGGAAGACGTTACAATCTCGACGTTAGCAACGCTATCGGAGTCGGTTGGAGCAGACGAGACCGGGCTATGCGATGCTCTCTTGCCGCTCGTGTCGTCGGTCGTAGCCTGGTTTTCGCGTACATCGGCGGTGGCGCTTGCCGAGGGCCAGGAATCGTCATAAACGATCACGCCCTTTTTATTGACGACCTGCATGCCCAGATCGTCGGAAACCAAACTCGACGTTGCGACCGTGCGCAGTTCTCCCGCGGTCCAAGAACCGTTTTCCTCATATGAGGTCGCCAACTTCTCGGCAGCGGAATTTGCGATTTCGACGATATTGGAGCGTGTGTAATCCGAAAAGACCGTGCCCCACACAACAGAGACAACGCCCACCAGCACCAATACTGTCATGAGCGATGTCAGAGCAAAAGCAAGTGCCATGCGCGAGGGATAGCTCATCGTTGGCCGTGAATCGGAACGAGGCGTGTTCCAACTAGCCTTGGAACCCGCCTCGCTCTCCTGCTTGTGCTTTTGTCCGATTTCAAAGCGCGCAGGTGTCATATGTGATTTCCCTATTTCTCGTCCGACTTATCGGTCTTGGCCGGAGCCTCGAAGCGATAGCCGACACCATGGACGGTGTAGAGCCACTTGGGCTTCTTGGGATCATCGCCCAGCTTGGCGCGAAGATTCTTCACGTGGCTATCGATGGTGCGCTCATAGCCCTCAAAGTCATACCCGAGCACTTTCTCGACCAGCTCCATGCGGTTATACACACGGCCGGGATGGCGGGCAAGCGTGGTGAGCAGCTTGAACTCGGAAGCCGTCAGATCGACTTCCTTGCCCTCGACCAAGATCTTGTGGCCCGAGATATCGATGACCAGATCGCCGAAGTCGAGTACCTCGACGGCGGGCTCGTCGGCCTGATGGGCACGGCGGAACAGAGCGCGAACGCGGGCGACGAGCTCGCGCGGCGAGAACGGCTTAATCAGATAGTCGTCGGCGCCGAGCTCAAGACCGATAATACGGTCCTCGATCTCACCCTTAGCCGTCAGCATGATGATGGGGACATCCGAGGTATCGCGAATGGTGCGGCAAACGCGCTCGCCGGGGATTTTGGGGAGCATAAGGTCGAGCACGACCAGGTCGAACTGATGCTTCTCGAACTCCTCGATCGCGGACTGGCCATCGCCGACGCCCACAACCCAGTAGCCTTCGCGCTCGAGATAGGCAGCGACGGCGTCACGGATTGCCTTCTCATCCTCGACCAGCAGAATCTTTTTTGCATCTGAAGCCATAACACGGCCCCCCCTGTCTCAATTAGCTAAGAACAAGCCCATTTTAACGCACCTGAGCCCGCCGGATGCCGCTATGACGCGGCAGCTCGGCGGGCGGTACTCACAATTACAACGCGTTTATTCCCCTGTTGGCGCCTTTTTAACCCCTCTAAGCTTAAAGAGAGAATAGGCGTGCAGTGACTGTCTCTGGTATACCCCGGCTGTTGCGCACCGTGGCGTACGTAAGGAATGAGTCCGACTTTCCCGCCGTAGCTGGATAATCGCCATACTCCAAAGCGCGGTCGGGCGACAGCAGCGAGCCATAGGTCTTGGCAGAGGTGTCGATCAGGAAATGCGACGCCTGTACCTTAACAAGGTATTTATTCTTCTTGCCAGCCGCACATGCGAGCGGCTCGCGGGACAGGAAGAGGTACGGCCCTCCCTCATTACCGATATACGTGCCCATGTTGCCCAGGCTGCCCACGCCACTATAGGTCGCCTCGATAGAAAACACGAAGGTATCGCCCATATATACGGCCTCGAAAGGCGAGACTGACGAGGGAAGGACTAGCTGGGCACGCTTGGTGTTGTTGCCGTCGGTCAGATCGATTGCCGTTATGCCGTAGTAGACGCCCTCGTCGTTGCGGACACGCGGCGAGATGGTCAAAACGCCGTCGCTCGCGCGCGGGGCCGATGCAAAGCGACCCGTCGATTTCCAAATTGTCTCGGCCTTGGATTCATCAAGCGAGCGACGATAGCAAAACGAATCGCTACTCGTTTTATTGCCACCTGCCGAGGGCATTTTATACCAGATGACTGATGACCCGAACGCCGTAAACAGCGGCGGATCATAGTCCTTGCCACCTCGATCGAGCTCAACCACGTCGCCAGAGAGCGAAGCGCCCGACAGATTTTGACCGTAGAGCTTCCACGATGAATTGGCAAAGTTCATCTCAACCCACGCGAATACGCTGTCGCCGGCACGGACATCGTAGAATGCATATCCCGTGCCCTCGATAGGATCCTCGATTAATGTGGTAAGCGAGCCATCGCCCAGGTTGAGCACACCGAGTGTGTTGGCGTGCAGTGCCGATGCGGGCGCCATCATCGCCGCGGCGTAATCGCCATCGCAGTAGTACAGCAGCGTACCCAGAGGCAGCGTCCATGACGCCGCCGGCTCAAGATCGATGTCGACCGCCTCGTACTCATCCGTAATCGAGATGATTTTGGAATCATCCTTGATAACCTGCGGCTCGCCGGCGGCATCATCGCTGGTGCCCGTTTTTTTCGAGCATCCGGCAAGCACCGTGGCAGCGCCCGCGGCAGCCCCACCGAGTACAAAGCCACGACGCGATATTCCGTTCTTGATGTGATCGGCGATACCCATTAGGCGATCTCGGTGCGAGCGGCCTCGATAGCGCGTGTAAGCTGGTCGGCGCAGGAGGTCTTTTTCATACCGCAGGTATTACCGGCGAGAACCTCGATTACGCGATCGGCAGGAGCGCCCTCGACCAACTTGGAGATAGCCTTGAGATTGCCGTCGCAGCCGCCGGTAAACTCAACGCCCATCACCTTGTTGCCGTCATCGGAAAGGTCAAGGTGAATATTGCGAGCACACACGCCCTGAGGCTTGTAATCAAACGAAATCATGCGATCCCCTCTCAGAATGTTATTCGAGACGACTATTATCCCCGTCTTTCCCTAAATGCAACGAGGCGCTTTGCCGGCAACACACATTACCAGCAAAGCGCCCTAAAAAGCTAACGTTATGCCCGAACCTACTCGAAGCTCAGCTGCTCCAGACGATCAAAGACCGTGTCGATACGGGTGAGGAAGTCCCACGGATCAAAGATCTCGTCGAGCTTCTCCTGGCTGACGGTGCAGCGCGGATCGGCCTCGAGACGCTCCTTAAAGGTGGGGCCGGAGACGCAATCCTGCACCTCGTGCCAAGTGGCCATAGCGTTCTCCTGCACAATGGCGTACGCGTCCTCGCGGGTGATGCCCGTGTCGACGAGGGCGAGCAGTACCTTGGAAGAGAAGATGAGGCCGCGGGTCTTATTGAGGTTGGCCATCATGCGGGCGGGATACAGCTGCAGGCCGTCGATAACGCGGATGAGGCACTGGAACATGTGGTCGAGGGCGATGAAGCTATCGGCCTGGGCGACGCGCTCGGCAGAGGAGTGCGAAATGTCACGCTCGTGCCACAGGGCGACGTTATCGAAGGCAACCTGGGCGTTGGACTTCACGACGCGCGACAGGCCGCAGACTTTCTCCATGGTGATGGGGTTGCGCTTGTGCGGCATGGCTGAGCTGCCCTTTTGGCCCTTACGGAACGGCTCCTCGGCCTCGAGCGTATCAGTCTTCTGCAGATTGCGGACCTCGGTAGCGATGCGCTCGCAGGTGGCTGCGGTGGTGGCGAGAACGCCGGCGAGATAGGCGTGATGGTCGCGGCTGATAACCTGCGTGGACAGCGGGTCGTGAACCAGGCCCAGGTGCTCGCAGACATACTCCTCGACGAACGGCTCGATGGAGCTGTACGTGCCGACAGCGCCCGAAATAGCACCGAAGGCAACATTCTTGCGGGCGTCCTCAAGACGATCCAGATCGCGCTTGAGCTCCCAGGCCCAAGAGCCAAACTTCATGCCGAAGGTCATCGGCTCGGCGTGGATGCCATGAGTGCGGCCGGCACAGAGCGTGTTGCGCTCCTCAAAGGCGCGACGCTTGCAAATCTCGCCGAGCTTCTTGACGTCCTCGATAATCAGGTCGCAGGCCTGGGTGAGCTGGTAGCACAGGGCCGTGTCGCCCAGATCCGAGCTGGTCATGCCATAGTGAACCCAGCGGCTGGGCTTGGGGTCGCCCTCGGGAACATCGGCATCGATGTATTCCTTCATGTTGGTCAGGAAGGCAATGACGTCGTGGCGCGTGACTTCCTCGATCTCATCGACCTTCGCCTTCTCAAAGTTGGCATGGTCGCGGATCCACTGGGCCTCGTCTTTGGAAATACCGATCTTGCCGAGCTCCGCCTGGGCCTCGCAGGCCAGAACCTCGATCTCCTGCCAAATGGCGTACTTGTTCTCGAGGGAGAAGATGTGTCCCATCTCCGGGCGGGTATAGCGATCGATCATAGCGGCTCCTTTTTGGTTATTGGCACGTTGGTCGTAACCCAACCATTGTACCGTGCGCAGGTGCAAGTATGGGCAGCAGGCATTAACCTAACATTTTGGAATTGGAGCGAGCAATGGGACGTCTGCGTTATTTGCTTCGCAAATCCGCGCCGGCTTCAGTGGCATACCGAGATCCGGGGAAGTGTGGGAGCAAAGCGGGCTGAATCTACCATTCCCGAAATCTTCCTTGCTCCATGGAGCGGGCAACGGGACGTCCGCGTATTTGCTTCGCAAATACGCACCGGCTGCGGTCGCCTATCGGCGACCTTGCCTGCTCGCTATAAACGCTTCGCGTTTATTTAACGCTCGCACCCTGTCGGGTTCGAGTCCCGGCACTTTATTGAAAAAGGCACGGTAACGAAACGTTACCGTGCCTGAAATTCGAATGGAGCGGGCAACGGGACTCGAACCCGCGAGTGTCAGCTTGGGAAGCTGATGCCTTACCACTTGGCGATGCCCGCTTGTGTGTTGGCTAGTATAACGCGGTTGTCTTGTTCGATACAAGGGTAGCGATGCTTGTTTTAGCTGTGGAGATTCGTTTGAAAATCGCGTCAATTGTGGAGACGAGGACCTTTGACCTCCTGTTCTCCTTATCTTCTACCTGCGCTTTTGCTTGATTGTTGTATTTGAGCTCAATTTGTCAGAAATTGGGCAAGCTTTTGGTCAGGCTCCGGTACTTACCCGCATGAACCTCGGGGGTAGCCTCATCCTACGCGTCGCAGCCTCCCCGTGCGGCGCACGAGGGATAAGGAGCAGCCATGTCCAACGCACCCACGCACTCTGTCCACAGCGCAATCGCAACAGGTCCGCTGCTCCTGCTCCTCTTCCTGCTTTTCGGCTGTCTGGCACCGGGAGCCGCATTTGCCGTCGATGGCTACGACCAGCTCGGCTTCCGCACTATTAGCGATGATTGTGGGCCCTTCTTCATCGGCAAGTATGAAGCTCAAGACACCTCGATTGCCTACTGCATGAACCAGGAGCGCCCCGGCCCCACCAAACCGGGCGGCCCATGGCTCAACTTTGATCAAGGCTGGGTGTGGCTCGACGACGAGTTCGCGGCAATCGTTTGTCACGGATATCCCACCACCACGTCGTTTGGCGGTTACCATCTTTCACCCGACCGCGCCCGCGCCGCCACCCAGCTTGCCGTATGGATGCTCAACGGCACTACCCATGTCGACGGCACCTACTCCTACACGACCGCTCAGGGTAAAACCAAGAGCGGACACTTTACCGCCGACAATGAAGTCGTGGCGGCTGCGCGGTGGCTCCACGACAGCGCAAAATCAGGAAGCATCAAAGCCGCTCCGCACCGCGCGCGACGCTATCTAGGGGCCGTATCAGGCGGCAGCAAACGTCAAGACATGCTCTATGTACTGCCGGCGGTCTCTGTTTCCTTCCAAAAGCAGTCTGCTAACACCGTTATTACCAGCGGAAACAATACCTATCAGTTTACCGGGGCAACATTCGATATTTTTGAGAGCGCCAGCGGCGCGCGTGTCGGCACCATCAAGATGGACAGCAACGGTCGAGCACAGGCAACACTTCTGCCCAACACGGCATACTACCTAGTTGAAACGAAGGCACCGGCCGGCTATGTCCCCCGCCACGATCGTATTGCCTTTACCACGGGGAATGACGGCGGGCGGGTCGCCATTGATGAACAGCCCGGCACCATCAATCTGCGTATCGTAAAACTCGATGCCGCGACGAATGCCGGCCCCCAGGTGGGATCTTCACTCGCAGGAGCAGAGTTCACGTGTGTGTCGCAATCAACCCCTAGATGGGCACAAATCCTCACGACCGACGAAAGCGGTCGGGCCACCCTCGCCGATGTCCCCTTAGGAACCTTTACCATCTACGAATCAAAAGCCCCCGAGGGCTACCTGCCATCCAACGACAGCTGGACCTATACCGTCAGAGCCGACCAGCTCGGCGATTCAGGCGTGGTCGAGATCGAATCTCGCATTTCCGATATCCCCATTGCGTTTGACCTTGAGATTTCCAAATTCAAGGATTACGGCAATAGCGACCAATCCGGCCTGGAGCAGCCGGCGGAAGGTGTTGTCTTTGAGGTTGTCAGCAACAGCTCTCAGCAGGTTGTTGGCACACTGACCACAAACATCTATGGCTTTGCCTCCACCAAAGACCAGCCCGAAGCATGGTTCGGCACAGGTAAGCGACCCGCCGGTGTCCACGGAGCCGTCCCATACGACCGTGCCGGCTACACGGTTCGCGAGGTTCCGGAAACCGTCCCCGAGGGTTTTAAACGTGCAGGGGAATGGACCGTCGGGGCCAATCAGATTTCCAACGGCGCCGAGCTTCAATATATCGTGGACAACCACGCTCTGTCGACGCATCTCCAGATTGTAAAACGCGATGCCCAAACAGGCGCTTCTGTTCCACTAGCCGGATTCACCTTCCAACTACTCGACAGCAATCACGAACCTGTCTCACAAACTTGCTGGTATCCAGCACATAACGTAATGGACACCTTTACGACTGACGCGACCGGGACCGTCACACTGCCCGAATCGCTCGTGCCGGGCACCTATTATGTACGCGAAACCTCGGCCAAAGAGCCCTATCTTGTCGGCGAAGAGATCGAGGTAAACATACCCGCCGACATGAACCTAACGCCCGTTGCAATCGCCTCGTATTATGACCACGCCGCGACCGGAAACATCAGGATCGTTAAAACCGATGCCGTAGACGGCAGCAGCCTCGCGGGCGCCGTCTTTGAGATCCGTGCCTCGGGTGATATCGTGCGCCCCGACGGTAGCATTGCCGCGCTCGACGGTGAGACTGTCGCTACCGTCACGACGGATGAAACTGGAGAAGCACGCGCGGACGACCTCCCGCTGGGATCTGGCACCGCACGCTACGAGGTTGTCGAGACTCAAGCGCCGGCAGGCTTCTTACTTGATCGGACATCCCATATTGTCGACCTTACTTATGCCGACCAGAAAACACCCGTTGTAGAAGCACGGCTTAACGTATCCGACGATTACACCAAGGTTGATATCTCCAAGGTCGATGCAAGCGGTGAGCAGGAAGTGGAAGGCGCACAGCTCACCTTATATGGTCCCGATAAAACCGAAATAGACTCCTGGACCTCATCCGACAAGCCGCACCGCGTCGAACATCTTGCACCTGGCACCTACTCGTTGCGCGAAATGATGTCTCCGCGGACCTATGACCTTGCCGAGGAGATAACGTTTGAAATAAAAGATACGGGAGAAGTCCAATCCGTCGCGATGAAGGATGCGCCCATCGAGATCAAGGGGCAGGTCGACAAGCGTCAGGAACTTGTCCAACCTATCGAAAAGGGCCTGTTGGCTAACGGCGATGGTAAAAACCGCGCCACGACGCAAACCAATAGTGATGGGCTTTTCTCCTATACCATCGATGCTCGAAACGATTCCGCTACTTGGGTTGATGAGTTTACGATTACCGATGATCTTGAGTGCGTCAAAGACGGCACGGCGAGATTCATCTCAATCGAAACCCCCGTCGCCATCGGCGACCTCAACGGTCTGTGCAACGTGTGGTATCGCACGACGCCGTTGGACTCGACAGACGTCGATGAACCGGCGAACGCGACACTTGACGATGGGCACGAAAATCCTTGGCTTGAGTCCGACGAAGTAAAAGAGAGCCTTGGTGAGGACTGTCGCCTCGTCGATTACGACGGCTGGCGCCTCTGGAAGGCGGATGTCTCGACCACGGAATCCACCACACTCGAGGCGGAAGAGCTCGACCTTGCATCCAATACCGTCGTAACGGGCATTCGAATTGAATACGGTGCGGTAGCTGCCGACTTTACGACCCGAAGCGATGCGGATTCTTGGACCCGCGATGATCTCAAAGATGAGCACGACGACCTTGACGATGCCAAAGCAATCCTTGGCACAGACGCTCGAGGCGCAGTCGTGCACATGCAGGCAACGTCGGCTTATACGCCCCAAACCGCACTCACCAACAGCGCGCGCGTCGATCTTTACCGCAACGGCGGCGGCGATAAACTTGAGTCACATGACGAGGACCGTGTCATTCAACGCTGTACCCTACCGCAGGACCTACCGGCAACAGGATCAGTTCCCATCGCCGCTTGCATCACCGCGCTCCTGACCTCGGGTGCCGCAGCCCTATGGTTCGCTCGCCTTAGATCGATCCCAAAGAACCGCTAGCACGATGAAAAAGCGGGCGAGCCAGTCCCCCGGCTCGCCCGCTTTCAATCATTTAAATCGCCGTATCTACTCTGCAGACGAAGATCCACCATCAACGATTGCCTGCTCGGACTCAGGAATCCCATCGGCACCCGTGCTCTGTTCTTGCTCCACCTCTTCGCTGATTGCGGAGGCGGGGGTCGAGCCCTTCGCACCCACGATGTAGGCAGCCCCAAATCCTAACGCAATGGCAATCAAGGTCAAAATCACGTAGACAGGCCAATGGCGCTTAATATACGAAAACACGTTGACTCCTTAGAGCTCCGTCTACGAACGGCGGATAACCTCGGTCACGACCTCGGATACCGTGGCAATGTTCGTCGGGTTGACATTGTGGGGCAGGTCGTCCTCGGTACGAGCGCAAGCCAGACGCGTGCCGTCCACGCCGGCGATGGTGAGGGCTCGGCGGCTCGCCTCGAGCGCGGCATAGGCATCGGTCTTGGCATAGGGCATCTCGAGCGCGCCACAATCGACATGGAACGACTTGCAGACCTTGCTGACCAGGTTCATGATGCGGCGATCGCCCTTGAGCAGTTGTTGTTCGCCCTCGATCGTCACAACCGAAAGCCTACCGGCGCCGACGGATTCAAGATTGATAAAGAATACGCCGCGGAGCTTATCGCGATGCGAAGCCAAGAAGGCCTTCATGCCGGCGCCATCACAATCCGAGGCGCCCGTTGCCACAAACCAGATATCGTGACCGAGCAGCTCATCATCGCCCATAGAGGCGACAGCCGAGAGCATATCTTCGGAAGAAGCGCCATCGGAAGACGTAGCGCCACCCTTCCAGCCATCGTTATCGTCCTCGAAGTTATCCCACGAACCGATACCGCGACCGGACTTCTTGGCATCGTAATCGTCTTCGACGCCCAGCCAGTCACTCATGCTGTCCTGCTCGTTTTTCTTTTTACGGCCGAAAAGACCACCCAGGCCGCGCTTACGAGACTTGGGTGCCGCCGGGGCGGGAGCCGAAATGGTCTCGATCGGCTGCGCGCCCGACGCAACGGGCATAGGAGGCGCAACGGGTGCCGATGTGGGTTCGGGACCCTGGGCAGTAGCAAAGGGATCGTTGACCTGTGCGGAGGGGTCGGGAAGGTCGAACAGCGACGTGCGAGACGCAACGTTTGCCTGCTTCATGGACGGCAGCGACGGATCGGGGACCGAAGCCAGCGGAGACGAGGAAGGTGCAGGCGACGGTGCCGACGCCGGATCGGGAACATTCATCTGCGGACGCGGCGATGCCTGGGAGGAAATCTGGGCCATAAGGGAATCGACCGTTTCGTCCTGAGTGGGAGCGACATTGGCAACCGTGGCGCCGGAACCACTCGGGGTCGGCATGGTGAAAATCTGCGTGGAGTAAGGCCTCGACTCATCCGTCTCGGGAGTCTCGGAAACCGCAGGCACTTCCTCCTGCTCGACCTCGGTCGAATCACCTTGATCGGCTGCCGCGTATTGCTCTTCGTCAGAGTTGGCCTCAACGGACTCGTCCTCGGCGACATCTTGGATTTCGGCAGCATCAATAGGCTCGTCATCGTCTGCCGCGTCGCCCTGCTCATCGGAAACAGGAAGGGGCTCGGCAATCGCGGTGCCCTGTTTTTCAAACGTTATCGTGGAATCGAACTTCGCGGCATCAAACGACATGGTGCTATCGACGTGCTGCTGAGCCTCGAAAGACGTCGTCGCTTCAACAACATCCGCGGACGCCGGTTGCTGGGACTCAAAGGACGTTGTAGCTTCGGCGGCTTCGACGGGCGCGGACTGCATAGCCTCGTTCTGCTCGAACTCTTGCGCCGCGAGCTCACGTGCCGCCTCGGCTGCCTGCTGCTGAGCGACAGCCTCCTGCTCGGCAGCCTCGCGTGCGGCAGCGCGCTTCTCCTCGAAATCGTCGACAAATTTCTTGCCCTTTGCAAACGCACCCTTAAAGAAGTTGGAAGCGCTGGCGCCAATCGACGAGAACGCGGATGCAATGTCGGCATGCGGCGTTGCCGCGGGAATCTCGGCCGAGAAATCAGTATCGCTCTCGTAAGACACGCGCCTCGGTTGTTCAACGTAATCGTCGTCAGACTCGTCCGCAACGTCTTGCGCCGGTGCGGCGGGAGCCAAAATGTCCAGTCCTGCCGCGGGATCGAACGCGGACACCGCCTCGGGATCGGCAACGGCAGCGGTAACCGCGGCAGACTCATCATCCGCAGCGACAACGGGCGCAGGCGCAGCCACGACGGGGGCAGGCTCGGGCTCAAACGTTGGCTCCTCGCCCTCCTCGTAATCGAGCGTGCAGGACTCGGGAAGCATTCCGAGCGCACGGATGGCATCCGAACCAAAGCGGATGTTGCCGGCGGCGTTGCGATAGAGCTTGGGCTCGGGCTCGGCAGACTCCTCCGCCGGCTCGGCAGCGGGAACCTCGTCATTGAACTCTTCGGCTTGGGCAGCCTGATTCTGATCCTCAGGCACGATAGCGCCGATCAGCGTCTCGTCGGCAGACGCACCCTCAAAGCCCTCGATTTGCTCGTCGAAAGCCTCACCCTGTTCGGGCTCGGTCTGAGCGTCGGGAGCAATCGGCTGACCGAATTCGTCCTCGGCGTAGGTAGGCTCTTCATACTCGATGGTGTTGCCGTAGTCGTTTTGCTGCTGGGCCGCGGCATATTCCGCCGCTGCGCGCGCCATTTCCTCGGCACGACGCTTCTGCTCCCCAAAATAGGTATCGAACGGAACATCGTCGGGAAACTCGTTTTCGCCCTGGAAGGGAGCAACGTTGTCCATAACGCCGAGCATAGCGGCGACAGAAGACTTGTTGCACACCGCGCCAGACGTATAGGGAAGAATGTGGCGGTTAGAGATGATGTTTACCGCGTTGGCGAGTGCAACGAGGGAAGCGAGGATCGCGACAATCCACAGCAGAACCTTGAGCGCGCCGGGGAGCGGCAGAATACGCAGGATGGCAACGGCAGCGGGGGCAACCGTGGCAACGGGCAACAGCTTGGCGATGAGCGCACGATACGAAGCATAAGGCTCGCGGGCGAGCAGCTCAGCACGGGGAGAGTCGTAGTGTGCGACAACGACCACCGGGCGGTTGCGCGGAGACGCGAGCGGGCCCGAGGCCTTGTGGTAGGCGATGACATTTTGGCTCACGCCCGTCTTGCCCAGGCGCGAAACCACGGGATGCCCTGTGCGCTCGAGCACGTAGAGCACGGCACCGACAATGGCCAGCAAGGTGCCGACCAAGCCGATACCGCCGCCGATGCCCATCAGCAGGGCACCGGCAAACGCAAGAATACCGGTAACGGCAAATGCCAACCTACTGGGCGCCGGGGCATTGAACTCCTGAACCTCGGGATCAAAGCCGTGGTTGCGGAAGATCTGAGCGATATCCTCGGCAGCCAAGCGCTCTTCTTCGCTGCATGCCGGCGTAATGCCGGTGTTCTGCAGCAGGTGGTTAATATAGTTCTGGGTGTTCGCCATGTGCGCTCCACATCCATAATCCGACAAATAGGCCCAATGCATGCACGTTAGAACCGTATATAGTCGAAAGTATACCCCGAGCGAGCGCAAACGACCGAATTCGGCCCATCTTAACGCCCCGAGCGGACAAGGATATAGCCTAATCTCCATATCGGACTAAAATCATGACAGCAAACCACCTTCTCATGCGAGGACTCTATGACGGCAAGCGACACGACCGAGACAATTAAAAAGGGAAATTTGGAGCCCAGTTTCGATAAAACGGCTCAGCGCATCCTCAATCTTTTCTTTGTACTCAATAGCTCCCCCGAACCGCTGACGACCGAGCAGATCGTCTTGGATTCTGACCTGGGATATGGCTCGGGCAACATCGACTCGGATAAGCGCAAGTTTCGGCGCGATCGTGACAAACTGCTCGAGCGTGGCATCTTAATCAAGGAGGTTCGCCCCGCCGGCGCGCAGGAGACCGAGGAAAGCTCGTGGACAATTGACCGCGAGCACACCTTTGCAGCAGGCGGCCTCATCACCGCAGACGACGCCGATATCCTGCTCAACGCCATCGACCAGACACTAGCGGCCGGCTCATCCACTTTTGCCGCACCGCTTGCCGATATTCGATCAAAGATTGCCTACCTCACCGGTAGGACGACGGCGGACGAAGCACCGATCAGCCGCTCTCCCACCGTCGATGCGGTATGGAGCGCCTTTGCCGAGCGATGCGCGCTGCGATTTTTATATCAGAACGGACGCGGCGAGCAGAAAGAACGTACCGTCTGCGTCTACGGCATGTTCGAGCGCGAGGGCGTGGCGTACTTCTGCGGCCTCGACAACGTCACCGACGACATCAGGACATTCCGCTGCGACCGTATCGTACGCGCTTGGCGTCCTTCGAAGGCCTACGTCATCCCCGCGAACTTCAATCTCAACGACTATCTGTTCTTTGAATTCGATTTTGCCGACCGACCGCCCGTTGCAGCCACGTTCTCGTTCGCCCCTCAGACGCAGATCGATATGATCAACGGCCTCACGCGTGGGCGAGGTGAGCTCGCACACACCGATGTGGGATGGACCTGGACCGTTGACGTGCGCGACCTTGAAGCCGCCGCCTCAT
Organism: uncultured Collinsella sp.; assembly: GCA_902465115.1. Classification (GTDB taxonomy): domain Bacteria; phylum Actinomycetota; class Coriobacteriia; order Coriobacteriales; family Coriobacteriaceae; genus Collinsella. The sequence goes on along the minus strand of CABQMC010000001.1, from coordinate 13,168 downwards.
TTTGCATGGCCCACGCCATGGACGGCATGAGGCCTGTGGCCCCCAAATCGCTCAAGCAGGCGTGGAACCACCTCATTGAAAGGACGGTGCACGAGCATGCCCGTGCGTAAACTCACCAGCGAGCAGAGGCTCTCGCGTGCCATCGACATCATGGAGGCCCTCTACGCCGCCGGCGAGAGTGGCATGACACGAACCGAGATTTGCAGTCGCTTTGACATCACGGGGGTGTCGCTCGACGAGATTCTCGAGATCGTCTCGACGCTCGCGGACCGAGAATCGGGCGCGCGCATCATCTGCGAATGCCGCGGCGAGCGTGTGGTCCTCACCGGTGACGCCGGTCGTGTGCTACCGTTGCGCCTGAGTGCCGCCGAGGGCGCTGTGCTCAACCATGAACTTGAATCGTTGGGGATCGAGCCGCAGACGGCAGCTCGGATTCGACATGCCCTTCTACCCGAAGAGCTCGGCTATAACCAGCGCGTCTTTGACACCGTCAACCACGGGTCGCACTGGCAGCAGCTGAGCTGCGCCATTCAGGACGGCGTTCGCTGCCGCATCTCGTATCGCTCGATGGACGATGCACGGCCACGCGAGCGTCTGGTCGACCCCTTGCGCATTACGTCAAACGGCGACCAAACATACCTGATTGCCTGGGACATCGCGGTCGATGAGCAGCGCACCTATCGCATGGATAAAATCGAGGGACTCGCCTTGACGGAAGACTCCGTCGTGCCTCACGCACCGGATGTCGCATCCCTCCACGATTCCCTTGCCCGGACGCAGCGTAGCGCAAAGCTCCTGATGCCATTCGATATGGCGGAGCATCTGGACTGGGCCGGCATCACCCTAATCGAGCGCAGCGGGGCAGACACGGCAACGGTAACCGTGCATTACGGCTCCGAGCGTTGGCTACTGAGCCAGATAATCGCAGCGGGCGGAGCCATCCGCATCTTGGATGACCCCGCCCTGTCAAAGCGTCTGTGCGATATGGCAAAAACCCTCGTCTGTCCGCTTTAGCGACGCCGCTCGTGGCGTGCGCGCCACAGTTGCAGATAGTGCCCGATCTGCGCCGATTCGATGCGCTGGTAGGAGCTCGTGGGCAGCGACGTTAAGAACTTCTTTCCGTAGCCCTTCGTCACCAGGCGCGGGTCGGCCAGAATCAGCACGCCGCAATCGGTCGACGAGCGGATAAGGCGGCCGGCCGCCTGCTTGACCTCGAGCACCGCCTCGGGCAGCGAATAGCGCGCCCAAGCGCGGTCTTCGCGCAGGTTGCGCTCGCACGAGAGCGGGTCCGTGGGACTCGAGAACGGCAGCTTGGGAATGATGACGCAGCGCAGCGTCTCGCCGCTGGCGTCGAATCCCTCCCAGAAGGCCTTAAGGGCAAAAAGCGACGAGGTCGGCTCGTTGATAAACCGGTCGCGCAGGCGACGAGGAGATGAGTTGCGCTGCTGGCAGTTGAGCTCCAGACCCGCACGGGCCATCTTAGGCTCAACGCGGGCGTACAGGTCTTCCATGTCGCGCCGATTGGTGAACAGTGTGAGCACCGATCCGCCCATGGCAAGATGGGCGTCGACCAGCACGCGCTCGAGCGCTGTAAGATAGCTCTCACGATCGCGCGGATCGGGGATATCGCCCGCAACGACTACAGCCATGTTCGAATCGAAGTCGTAGCTCGAGTCCAAGTGCAGCGACGAGGATGTTGAAGCACCGATGCGATCGAGACCGACCGCGTGGTTAAAGTGTTCAAAGCTTTTGGACACCGTCATGGTCGCCGAGGCAAAGATAGCCGTGTGAACCTCGGGCAGCCACTCGGTTGCCAAGGCCTCGCCAATGTCGATGCGCTCTGCGGTCATTGACTCTCCGCCGGCACGCAGCCTGCGATTGACCTGCAGCGAATACACGTAGTGTTCATCGGTGCCGTCAATGATGAGTTTGAGGTTCTCGGCCAGCTCATGCAGGCGGCGCGAGATATCACCCAGGTCGACAACAACCTCGGGCTTGTCGGCGGCGACGGCTTGTACCAGCGCGTCGACGCTCTTGTCAGCTTGTTCCAATGCGTCGATGGCAGTGTAGGCCGACTGTAAGAAATCATGCCAGTCGTCAGATTCGCGCAGCTCAGGGCCAATCCATAGGTTCGCATTGTCATAGCCCCCGCGGGCACGGCGGCCGAGCTCGCGAACGCCGTCAAACACGTCGGCGATTGCCATGCTCGCGCGCGCAACCGTCGACGTCGCCTTGGCGGTTAGACCCAAGTAGAGCGTAGAGCCCTCCGAGGTTGCCAAATCGCGGGAAACCTGGCTCAGCGCGCCGGTGCTCGAGCCACCCAGGCGCTCAAACAGAACGCGCGATTCATCCGCCGACACCACGCGCGCCCATTGACGGCGCGCCTCGCGCTCGATGGAATGGGCCTCGTCGATTACCCAATGGCGAATCGGAGGCAAGATTCTGCCCTCGGCCGCAACATTGCGGAACAGCAGGGAATGGTTGGTGACCACCACATCGGCATGCGCCGCGCGACGGCGGGCGCCGTGGACCAGGCATTTATCGGGGAAAAACGGGCATAGACGACGGGCGCACTCGCGCGACGCCGTCGTAAAGTCGGGACGGTTGACGCTGCGCCAGCGAATGCCGAGCGAGTCGAGGTCGCCATCGGCCGACTGACATACGTACGCCGTGATGACCGCGACTGCCGTAAGCGTGTCGGCAGGATCACGCTTAGTCGTAATTTCGACTTGGCCGCGGCTCATGCGCTCAAGTTTGCGCAAGCATGGATAGTGGTCATAGCCCTTGAGGGCGCAAAACGATAGGCCTCCGTCCAGCTGCTCGGCAAGTTTGGGCAGCTCATGATACATGAGCTGGTCGGCAAGATTATTCGATTTAGTCGCGATACCAACCGTGATGTTGTTGCGGCGCGCGGCCTCGGCAAAAGGCACCAGGTAAGCCATCGATTTGCCGACGCCCGTGCCCGCCTCAATCACGCGATGCGTTCCCGTAACGAGTGCGTCACGGACCTCGAGCGCCATCGCGATCTGCTCATCGCGCGGCTCGTACGTGGGGTACATGCGATTAACCAGGCCGCCCGGGGCATAGTCCGCCTCGATTTCCTCGCGGCTCGGCATCTTAAGGACCGGTAGCTCGTCCGCATCAACGCGATCATCGGCCCGATCGGCCTTGAGTACGTCGGCGCGGGCGGCGCTGAGAGAGAAGATGGAACCGGGGTTCTGCCCCGCCAAGAAGGAGAAGATGGGACGATAGGACCAGGGTACGTCGGGATGCATGTCGGCCAGGCGCGCCATTAAGCCCTGGGGCAAATCGGTGAGCGCCACGAGCAACACGCGCCATACGCCACACAGGGCGTCGACATCGGCATTGGCGCGGTGCGACACCGAGTCGCAGCCAAACAGGTCGGCCATGAAAGACAGCTTATGCGATGCCAGGCGCGGAAGCGCGATGCGCGACAGTGCCAGCGAATCGATCCAAATATCGCTCACGTTGACGCCGCCTTTGACCGACTCGATAAACGAGCGGTCGAACGTGGCGTTATGTGCGATCACCGGGCAACCACCGACAAAATCGGCGAGAGCGGCGACGGCCTCAACGGCCGACGGGGCATCTGCCACATCGGCATTTGTAATGCTCGTGAGCTCGGTAATCTCGGCGGGAATCAGCTGCTTGGGATGCACGAAGGTATCGAAGCGGTCGACGATCTCGCGGCCCGAAAGACGGGCCGCCGAGATCTCGATCAGCTCGTTGTCCTGCACCGAAAGACCTGTGGTCTCGGTATCGAGGACAATCACATCTTCCTCGATGAGGCCGAAGGACTGCGTTTTGGCGCGTTCGGCAAGCGTGGCATAGGAGTCGATGACAAACTGCGGCGTTCCTGACGAAACCGCGTCCTCGATTAGCATGCAATGCCCGCTCGACGAAGACCCATACGGATCAGGCTGTCACAGACCTGCGGGAACGTCATGTCGTCGGTGTGGCGGATCTCATCCGGATACAGCGACGTATCGGTCATGCCGGGAATGGTATTGGTCTCGAGGATAACGGGGCCGTCCTCGCTCACGATAAAATCGCTGCGCGAGATGCCCAGGCAACCGAGCGCCTTGTGAGCGGCACAGGCAAGCTCCTGGGCACGAGCGTAGTTCTCGGGTGAAATCTGCGCGGGAATGCGATGGATGTCCGTAGGGTCGACATATTTCACGTCCAGATCGTAGAACTCGCAGTCCTCGGGCTTACGAATCTCGACAATCGGCAGGGCGCGCACGTCATCTTCACCGTATACGCCGACGGTGATCTCGGTACCCTCGATGCACTTCTCGACCAGCACTTTGTCGCCGTACTCAAACGCCTTGGCGATTGCCGCGGGCAGCTCGGAGGGCTCATGGACCAGGGAAATGCCATAGCTGGAACCGTTGACGGCCGGCTTCACAAAGCAGCGCTCGCCACAGACCTCGACGATATGATCGATATCGACTTCATCGCCCACCTCGAGCGCAAGGCCGGGGGCAATGGGAATGCCCGCCTTGGCGTACAGGAGCTTAGAGACCTCCTTGTCGGCACCGCAGGCGCTGGCAAGCACGCCCGAGGCCGTGTAGGGGATACCCAGGGTCTCCATGGCGCCCTGCATGGCGCCATCCTCGCCGCCGGCGCCGTGCATGGCGATAAATGCCACGTCAAAGCCGCCGGTTGCCATGGTTACCATAAAATCATCGGCAGCCGTGTCGAGCAGCTTCACCGAAGTGTAGCCGGCCTCCTTCAAGGCAACCACGACGTTCTTTCCCGAATTGAGCGAGATCTCGCGCTCAGCGGAATGACCGCCCGCCAAGACCGCTACGTGCATGTTCTCTAGGCTTTTACCCGGCATGGGCAGACTCCTCCTCTATAATTTCTGCAGCTGATACCATATTGTAGCGATACCCTCTACGTTTCCCCAAAATCGAAAGGCTTCCATGAATCCCAGGACTAAATCTCAGGACATTCGCGACTTGAGCCAAAACGATATTCGCGAGCTCGTGGCTGAACTTGGCCAGCCCGCCTTCCGCGCGAAGCAGCTCATCGAATGGGTCTTTGAGAAGAACGTTTGTTCGTTTGACGATATGACCAACCTTCCCAAGGCTTTCCGCGAGCAGCTTAAAGAGGCTTTTGCCTTTGACACGCCGACTGAACTAACCAAGCAGGTTTCCAAAGATGGCTCTCGCAAGTATCTGCTCGAGTACCACGACGGCGTTTCCGTCGAGACTGTCGGCATGCCCCGCCGTAACAAGCTTTCTGTCTGCGTTTCCACCCAGGCTGGCTGTGGCATGGGCTGCGCCTTTTGCGCTACCGGTCTCAACGGCCTCAAGCGCTCTCTGACCGCTCAAGAGATCGTCGACCAGGTACTTCATGTATCCAACGACTTTGGCGAGCGTGCCACGAGCGTCGTTTTCATGGGCCAGGGCGAGCCGTTTGCCAACTACGACGAGGTTCTCAAGGCGCTGCGCATCCTCAACGACCCCGATGGCATCGGTATCGGCGCTCGTCACCTCACTGTCTCTACCAGTGGCGTTATTCCCGGTATTCGCAAATTCGCCGACATCCCCGAGCAGTTCACGCTTGCCGTTTCCCTGCATTCCGCCATCCAGTCGACGCGCAATAAGCTCATGCCCGGTGTTAAGAAGTACACGCTGCTTCGCCTTCACGAAGCGCTTCAGCTCTACACCGAGAAGACTAGCCGCCGCCCGACCTATGAGTATGCCATGATCGAAGGCGTCAACGATACGAATCCCGAAATGCAGGCGCTCTGCGACTTCTGCGAGGGAACGCTGTGCCACGTTAACCTCATTCAGCTTAACGACATCGAGGGTAGCCCGCTCAAGCCGTCGCCGATTCATAAGGTTGAGGATCTTCAGCGTCGTCTTGAGTCCCGTGGCATCGAGACCACGATTCGTAACTCCCGTGGTAACGATATTGACGCCGCTTGCGGACAGCTGAAGCAGCGCTTCAAAGTTCAGAAGAACGCATAGGGGAGTCGCATCCCAAAACGTTTCATGTGAAACATCGAACGGCCACGGCTGCAGGATATGCAACCGTGGCCGTTTCATTTATTGACCTTAATTTTGAATCAGCTGCTACTGGTCCCATTTTTACGGCCAAAATAAGGGGTCCTTGTCTCGTGAATCAGACAAGGACCCATCAAAATATGCTAAGTAATTGTTAGGTACCTAATAGCCTACATTTTCCCATTGGTTGCTTACCCAACCTTGATTAATCTTAGGATTCTTTGTTACCTGAGCTGTACGCATGGCAACATCTTCTGTCATAACATCCATTTTCTTCTTGGAAGTATCGACGATATCTTGCGCGCCTCGAAGCAGACGACCTCGAAGTTCATCGTCTGTCGCGATCTTATATCCAGCAAAGGTACCAGCCGCGACAGTCGTCGCCAATGCAATCGCAGTTAAAATCTTATTCCTCATCTTGGCCTCCTTGATCAAACCTAATCATTTCACCAAGAATACGAGAGAGCTCTTCCTCGTCTTTAAACTCAATCTCAATCTTATTCTTTCCACGCGAGCTCTTCACACGCACGTTGGTATTAAAAACCTGACGAAGCACGCGGGCAGCCTTTTTAAAAGACTGAGGCGTTGCAGGCCTCGGTGTCTTAGGTGTCTCTCCGGCAGAAAACAACGGAGCGAGATTTTCTGTCGCTCTTACGGAAAGGCCCTCTGCAACAACCTTCTCTGCAAGTCGAATTCGAGCGTCCTCATAGGGAACTGCAAGAATAGCACGCGCATGACCAGCAGTAAGTTTGCCCTCAAAAATCATCTGCTGAACAACTTCAGGGAGATCGAGAAGGCGCAGCGAGTTTGTAATTGCAGAGCGTGACTTGCTTACCGCCCTCGACAATGCCTCTTGGGTCATACCGCTGGCATCGATGAGCTGTCGATAGCCCTTAGCCTCTTCGACGGGATTCAGATCAGAACGTTGAAGGTTTTCGATAAGAGCAAGAGCCAGCATTTCTTCATCGTTAACATCTTTAATGATGACAGGCAGTTCCTCAAGACCAGCAAGCTTTGACGCTTGGTAACGACGCTCACCAGCAATGATCTCATAGCCGTTTCCATGCTTGCGAACCAAAAGCGGCTGCAAGACGCCATGTTCTTGGATTGATTCGCTCAACTCGCGAAGTTCAGTTTCGTTAAAATGAATTCGTGGCTGATTTGGGTTGGGAACGATATCCTCAATAGGTAGTTTTGTTTCAGATGCGGTATTTGCAGCCGATGTAGCCGAACCACCGGTCTCATACTCGGCCTCTGAGACCAAAGCATTGAGTCCACGTCCCAATCCGCCACGTTTCTTTACACTAGGCACGCTTGATCACCTCTTTTGCAAGGTTCATATATGCTTTTGCACCCTTATTTTGAGGTGCATAGGTAATTACCGGTTCTCCAAAAGACGGAGCTTCGGAGATTTTAACCGTACGGGGGATCAACGTCTTAAACGCCTTATCACCAAAGTACGATTGAACCTCCTCAACAACCTGATTCGATAGAGAAGTACGCGAGTCATACATGGTCATAAGCACACCGTAGGTGTCCAAGCCCTTGTTCAGACGAGATTTGACCATCTTCATTGACTCAAGCAGCTTCGTAACGCCCTCGAGTGCGTAATACTCGCACTGGATCGGAATCAAAACGCTGTCTGCTGCGGTCAAAGCGTTGATAGTAAGCAGGCCGAGCGAAGGAGGGCAGTCAATGAATATAAAATCAAACTCGTCCTGAATCGGCTCAAGCAAATCTTTGAGACGGGTTTCACGAGCAATTGCGCTTACGAGTTCAATTTCCGCGCCTGCAAGCTGAATTGTAGCCGGAATTACGAATACTTTTTTGCAATTTGTATCAAGAACAAGCGATTCTGCCGGCACATCATTCAACAATGCATCATAGATGCAGTGATCAAGGTCTTCTTTTTCAATTCCGAATCCACTGGTGCTGTTTCCTTGCGGATCAAAATCGACAATCAGTGTCTTACGACCCTGCTCACCCAGTGCTGCTGCAAGGTTTACAGCCGTCGTTGACTTACCGACGCCGCCTTTTTGATTGATGATTGCAATGATACGCGTGTCTTTTGCGCTCTTAGAACGCTTAACGTCGCGAAATCCCACGGTCCCTCCTGGTGTGTATTAAAGCTGTCAAACGGAGGATGTTTCACGTGAAACATTCCGATTCGATATCAACCGCAATGTTTCACATGAAACACTGCAAGTTGTTAGTATCCATTATGTTTCACGTGAAACATCTAGGCAAGTGGATTCTTCTTTGCCATGCCGTTTGCACGAGGCAATGAAACGGATGCTGGGTGACTCTTCTTAAGAACAATAAACTCCCTGTGGCCCAGGCCTTCAGGCAAGTCGATAGCGTCATTCAGAAGCAAAGTGAAGCCGCAAATCTTTGCTGCTGACATGCCAGAAGCAAGCTCCTCATCCGAAGGATTGCCCTTGGTGATAACAAATAGCCCTCCATCCTTGAGGTACGGAGCCGCATACTCAACAAGAATCGGTAGAGGGGCCAGTGCGCGGGCGGTCACAACAGAGAACTGCTTCTTATGGCTTCGAGCATATTCTTCAAGACGATCATGAACCGCATGAGCATGTTTCAATCCAAGAGCATGAACAAAAGAATTGACAGCATCAACCTTCTTGCCAACAGAGTCAATATAAGTAGCTTTACGATGGGAGGCTATGGTTAACGGAATACCAGGGAAGCCAGCACCTGTACCCATATCAAGCAAAGCTCCCTCTGGAGCCTTATTGGTATAGGGAAGCAAAACAAGTGAATCAAGGATATGAAGTACTGCAGCATCTCCTACGTTAAGAATACGGGTGAGATTGGTTGTCTTATTTGTTTCAAGAACCAAATCCAAATGCTGGATACATTTCCTCAGCTCAACATCAGTTACGCTCAAGGAATACTCTTTGCAATAGGAAGTTAGACGACTCAACATCTCGTCAGCCTGCTGATCAGTAAGTACCAACAACGAAAGCTCCTTTCTGACAAAAATCAGTGTATCGAGAACTTTTGACAAAAAAAAGGGGACGTGGAAACCACGTCCCCTTAGCATAAGCTCGAGTAGATTATCGAGCAACAATCACTACATGGCGATCAGGGTCAGAACCCTCAGAATGAGTATCGACCGCATCATTGCCACGAAGTGCAATGTGAACCAGTCGACGCTCGTAGGCATTCATGGGCGGAAGCGAAACACTCTTGTGAGTGCGGATGGCGCGCTCGGCAGCAGACTGAGCCATGGAGGCAACCTTGTCCTGACGGCGGCTCTTGTATCCCTCGACGTCCACTACAACCGGATACCTAAAGCCAAGCTTGCGGCTCACCAGCAAAGAGAACATAACCTGAAGGGCATCAAGGGTGCGACCATGACGGCCAATGAGAACAGCAAGATCGGGAGCCGTTACATCCAAAATCAGCTCACCCTCGTCGCCCTCATACTCATCGATAGGAGAGTTGGCGGCATCGAAGTGCGAAAGGATGGAACGCAGGATGGAAATCGCAACATCGGCAATGGTGTCGAGCTCCTCATCGGTCAGCTCTTCACCAGCCTTGTAGCGCTGTGCAATCTCGGGATAATCGCCCGCGACCTGCGGGGCAACCTCCTCAAGCATATCCTCGATGATCTCTTCAGACATAACGTACTCCAAAAGTTAGGTACCTAAATAAGATTGATATCCCACTACTTCTTCTTGTGCGGGCGCGGCTTCTTCTCGCGACGAGTGACCTCAACCTGCAGCGGAGCGTTCTTAAGACGCTCCTCCTCATCGGCCTTCGCCTTGTCGATGACCTTCTGCGTCACAAAAATCTGCTGGATAACCTGCCAAGCAGACGAGACGTCGTAGTACAGCAGAACACCAACGGGAAGGCTCCAGCCCATCCAAAGCATCATGACCGTCATGACAACGGCCATCATACGCATGCTCTGAGCCTGCTGGCCGGTCTGGTTGCGCGACATATAGAGCTGCGGAATCAGGGTCAGGACGGCAAACAGGATCAGGCAAACCAGCGCAGGCAGTGCAACCATAAAGCCATCGGCAAAGGAAGCGCTCGGCGTGGTGGTCAGGTCGGGCAGGATGTTGAAGAACGAGAACGTGCCGTCGTTAAAGTACTGCGGCAGGTTGCGCAGCAATGTAAACAGGGCGAACAGGATAGGCATCTGAATCAGCAGCGGCAAACAACCAGCCATGGGGTTGAACTTGTTCTCGCTGTAGAACTTCTGCATCTCCTCGGCCTGACGCTGGGGATCGTCGGCATAGCGCTCCTGGATCTCGAGCATCTTGGGCTGCAGCACCTGCATGCGAGCCGTCGACTTGGTCGACTTGAGCATAAGCGGCGTCAGCAGCAGACGGATGATGACCACCAGGATGATGATGGACAGGCCCCAGTCGACCGCAAAGGTCTGGATGAGCTTGAGCAGCTCGAAAAGGATGTTAACGATCCAATCCCACATGTAAGTTTTCCTCCGATAGCGAGTGCCCGCTAGGGCACAGGGTCATAACCGCCGACGTGCAGGGGATTGCAGCGAGCGATGCGCCTCACGGCAAGCCAGCAGCCTCTCAAAACACCGTGCTTCTCAATCGCCTGGATGGCGTATTGCGAGCACGTTGGGTAATAAATGCAGGCGTCAGGCAATAAGGGCGAAATAACCTGTTGATATATGCGAATAGGAGCGATGGCAACACGTCGCAAAACGTGATTGCTCATCGCTCCTCCCCGGCAACGCCGGCGCGCTTCATAAGCGAACGCAACGCCTTGTCCATCTCCTGCGGCGAGGAAACCCTCGTCTTGGGAGTTGCAAACAAGATGATGTCATAACCCGCAACGGGAAATCCGCAGCTGCGGGCGGCCTCGCGCATCACACGCTTAGATCGGTTGCGCACGACGGCACAACCGAGTCGCTTAGCACCAACGAAGGCGACCCTTCCGGAGTCGCCTTCGCCAACCGATTCACATATGGTCATTCGAATCAGAGGGTGATTGAAACGACGCCCCTGACTGAACACATGCTCGAAATCTTGCCGAGACTTAATAGTCTTCATGCGAGATGTGTGTATCGCTGCTAGACAGTGAGACGCTTGCGGCCCTTGGCGCGACGACGGGCGAGCACGGCACGACCACCCTTAGTGGCCATACGGGCACGGAAGCCATGGGTCTTGGCACGCTTACGCTTATTAGGCTGATACGTACGCTTCATCTTAAGTTCCTCCTGCTGCATTTCGAGTGTCCGCGGGGACGCGGACGCAGATATAGACACGTGAGCTTGAAGATTGTAGGGAAATCAATGTTCAAATGTCAAGAAATCAAAGGTAAAAGGTTGCGCAGTTCACACGGTTCCCCCATAAGCACAACCGAAATTTGCGCCTCATGGCAACCTTTCACGATATTTCATCGAGTTTTCAACAGGTCATGTTGGCAATGTTGAGAACTTTTCACCCGTTTTCCAAAGTTTTCAACAAGTTTTGAAAAGTTGTCGAAAGATGAGAAACGTTGCACGGTGAGCTACTATTTGTTCGAAACCTTTTGAAAGATTGCGAGCGGCATGTCTGACGACTTTTACACCATGGTCGATTCCGGAGACCCGGCACCCGACAACGAGCACATCACCGGCGTGCGCGAAGAGCGTGCGGAAGGCGAGCAGACGACCACGCAGGCGCCAAAAGCCATGTACGCCGCGCGCATCGCCGTCTATGACGACATGCTGTCGACACCGCGGGTGATCGTCATTGATCCGCAAGATGTCCGCACGTATTTGGAAGAGACGACCAACACCGTCTACCAGTGCATGAAAGAACAAGGTGGCCATATCTCGCTCATGGTCATCCGCGAGATTGTCGAAAACTTTATCCACGCACACTTTGCCGAGCCCATCATCTCGATTCTGGACGGCGGAGACACCATCCGCTTTGCTGACCAAGGACCCGGCATCGACGACAAGGAACGTGCTTTCGACTTTGGCGTTACCAGCGCAAACAGCAAGATGAAGCGCTATATCCGTGGAACCGGAGCAGGGTTTCCCATGGTGCAGGAGTATTTGGAAAACGCCGGCGGTGCCGTATCCATCGAGGACAACATGGGCAACGGCACCGTGGTTACGGTAAGCCTGAACCCTAAACGCGTGCAGGAAATCGAGCGTGCCGGCGGACGCGGCGCTGCCGTGCGGCCCGAGACGGAGCAGCCCACATATCCCCTGCCGGGAGCTTTTGCGCAGCAGCCCGTGGCAACGCAGCAGATGCAGCCCCCCGTGGGACAGATGCAGCAGCCCGGAATGCTTCCCACACAAGAACCCCAGGCGGCATCTATGTCGATGCCGCCAAACATGCCAGAGGCCATGCCGCTGGCTGATCAGGATGCAGCAGCAATGCAGCAGGCGACGGGGGCGCCGGGTGGCCAGCAAATGGGCTATCAGCCGTACCAACAGGGATATCCATATCAGCAGATGCCGCCACTGGGGTATGGCCAGCAGTTCCCGCAGCAGTACCAGCAGGGATATCAGCAGCCGTACCAGCAGATGCCGCAGCAGCAGCACAACCCCTGGGCCCAGCAGACGCCTCCGCAGCCTTACCAACAGTGGCCTCAAAGTTTTCAACAGCAAATGCCGCCGACGCAGAGTTCTCAACAACCAGCAGCTCAAATGATGTATCCTAATGCAGTAAATCAGTATGCACAGCCACAACCGGACGTGTTCGTAAGCGATCGCGGCAACGCCGCGCTGGGCTATCTGGCGCAAAATCAAGCGTGCGGCGCAACCGATCTTGCGAGGGCGTTTGGAAACTCGGCCCCCACTTGGTCACGCACGCTCAATGACTTGGCGCAGGCCGGCTTGGTCATCAAGCATGGCCAGAAATACCATCTGACCGAACTCGGCGCCGCTCGCGTGCGAGCTCAGAGCTAAAGAACGGGAGAGACAGTGGACGAGGAAGCAAGCATCATCCTGGGGGATGCCATCGCCTTTTGCCAGCGCGACGGCCAAGATGCACGCCTCATCAACATGCTGGGGCAATCGCGCGCCATAAGCCTGACCGAAGATACGCTCACGATCGAGGCCCCCTCGCGCTTTGCCATCGCGCAGCTCAAAAAGCATCAGCCGACTATTGAGGCCTATCTGGAAGAAATCGCCTTTG